>JBJKXR010000027.1:0-28588 GCA_045561495.1 Flavobacteriales bacterium
GAATATTAAAGACGGTTTCGCCTTACAGCTTGCTGTTAAAAGAGGGTTTAAAGTTGCGATTATTTCAGGAGGAAGAAATGAAATTGTTAAAAAAAGATTTGCCGGACTCGGAATTCATGACGTATTTATGGGAGCTTCAGATAAATGGGACGCATTTGACGAATTAAAACTCACCTATAATTTATCCAATGAGGAAATCGCTTATATGGGAGATGATGTACCTGATTATGAAATCATGAGCAAAATTGGCTTACCAGCCTGTCCCAATGATGCAGCTACTGAAATAAAGCAAATCGCTCAATACGTTTCACCTATACCCGGAGGGAAAGGGTGTGTAAGAGATCTTATAGAAAAAGTAATGAGAGCTCAAGACAAATGGTTTAATCCCGAAAATATTGACGAGGCTAAAATATGGTAAACAATATAGTTCAATTGTTACGTTGGAAAAATCTTCTAATTGCTGGAGGCACAGTTCTTTTAACAAAATATGCCATTTTTGAACCGGCCATTAAAACCCTTTTTTCTTTAAGTTCTTCCACCTTAAATTTTTTTGAAACTTTTTTATTGGCAATTTCCGTTATGATGATTGCTGCTGGAGGATATGTCATTAATGATATCAACGACGTAAAAGTTGATGAAATCAATAAACCCGATAAAGTAATTATAGGCAAACATATATCAGCAAAATTTGCAGAATTTTTGTATATCGCCTTAAATGTTTTAGGAATTTTGCTAGCCGCATATGTAGGTGAAATCGCTGGAAACTATCGACTCATTTTACTTCATGCTGTTATTGCTGGTATACTTTGGATTTACTCCAAATATGTTAAAAACACCTTTCTTCTTGGCAATGTATTGGTTGCACTTGCTTCATCAGCAGTAGTGCTCACCTATTTTATATTTGAAAGCTTAGGATATATAAAAGCATATGGAGACATCCTTAAAATAAACTTTAAAAGTATCGTAGGAGGCCCATTAAATACGCTATGGCTATACTCAATAGCATTAGCACTTTTTGGCTTTGTTTTATCAATCATACGTGAAATCGTTAAAGATTTACAAGATTACAAAGGTGATTTTAGTGTTGGAGCAGGAACAATACCAATTGTTTTAGGCGAGAAAGCAACAAAAACAATAGTAATACTTATTGCCATTTTACTTGCACTATCCTTAATATATATCCTTCACTTTAAATTAAACACCCCTCCTTTTAACGAGTTTTCGTTTATCCTTTATACATGGTTACTAGTGATTCTACCTATCGCAGACATCATCTATGGAGTTATTAAAGCCAAGAAAAGTGAAGACTATCAGCGCCCAAGCAATACCTGTAAATTCATAATGGTATCAGGAATTTTAACAACCCTTATTTACGCATTTAACGCATAACTTGATGATTCAACAAAAAAACATCATACTAGCAAGTCAATCCCCACGTCGACAAGACCTACTCAAGCAGCTAGGTATTCAATTTGACATTCAAGTTCTCAGTATTGATGAAACATACCCATCAGATTTATCGCCTCATGAAGTCCCAGAGTATTTAGCCAGGCTAAAAAGCGACGAGTTTAATGCAAAGGAACTTGACAACACATGCATTATAACATCTGACACAGTAGTTATTTATGAGGATAAAATACTAGGTAAACCAAGAAACAAAAAGGATGCCTTAGATATGATTTTGGAATTAAGCAACAAAGAACACTATGTAGTAACTGGCGTATGTTTACAATTTCACGACAGAAAAAAATCGTTCAGTTCAACTTCAAAAGTTGAGTTTGAAACCATTTCAGAAGCTGAAGCAAATTATTACATCAACACCTTCGAGCCGCTGGATAAGGCCGGGAGTTATGGAATACAAGAATGGATTGGTCAAGCAAGAATACGAAAAATTGATGGATGCTATTACAACATAATGGGGCTTCCATTAAATGCATTATACAATAATTTGATACAAGAAAAAGTTTTAACATTTTAATGGAAAACCCTAAATCATTACAGTTTATAGATGAACTAACGAGTTATTTCCATGCTCTTCCTGGCGTTGGTAAAAAAACTGCTCAGCGTTATGCCCTGCAGCTTCTCAAACATGATGATGATTTTCTCAAAAGTTTTGGGAAAACACTTTCTGAGCTAAAAAGTAAAATACACGAATGTTCTATCTGTCATCATCTTTCAGAAAACCCTATTTGTGGAATTTGTGCTGCCCCACTACGAAAAGACGATTTAATTTGTGTTGTTGAAGACGTAAGAGATGTAATAGCTATTGAAAACACAGGTCAGTTTCAAGGAAAATATCATGTTTTAGGAGGGGTTATTTCTCCAATGGATGGTATAGGCCCAAGTGACCTCAATATAGAATCGCTCGTTAGTCGAATTAAAAAAACACCAGAAATAAAAGAAATTCTCCTTGCTCTAAGAATTACCATGGAGGGTGACACTACTAACTTTTTCCTGTATAAAAAACTTAAAGAGTTAAATGTTCAAATAACCACCATTGCAAGAGGTGTTTCTTTCGGAGAACAAATTGAATATACCGACGAAATTACACTAGCAAAAAGTATTATCAATAGAGTACCTTACGAATTATAATACGAAACCTTAACCTCCATTTTAGCATAAAAGATAAAAATCCATGATGGATATAGAATTCAACAAAAACGAAGATAGAATGAAAATTATGGTTTCCGATCTACATGGGAAGCTACATACTATTCATAAAGGAGGCGGAGATCAAAAAATAAAAAAACACCACGACAGAGGAAAACTTACCGCGAGAGAACGGATTGAAAAATTGTTAGACCCCAATAAACCACAACAAGAAATAGGTGCTTTTGCAGGCTATGAAATGTACAAAGAATATGGAGGTTGCCCAGGCGGAGGAGTTGTTGTTATTATTGGCTATATACACGACAAACAAGTTATTGTTGTCGCAAACGACGCCACCGTTAAAGCGGGTGCTTGGTTTCCGATTACCGGAAAGAAAAATTTACGCGCCCAAGAGATTTCTATCGAAAATAAAATCCCCATAATTTATTTAGTAGATTCAGCAGGAGTTTTTCTTCCACTGCAAGATGAAATATTCCCCGATAGAGAACATTTTGGAAGAATATTCAGAAACAATGCTGTAATGAGTTCAATGGGAATTCCTCAAATAGCTGCAGTAATGGGAAGCTGTGTTGCTGGAGGAGCCTACTTACCCATTATGAGTGACGAAGCTCTAATTGTAAAAAAAACAGGCACCATTTTCCTTGCAGGATCCTATTTAGTTAAAGCAGCCATCGGAGAAGATATCGATAATGAAACACTTGGAGGCTCAGAAACACATTGCGAAATCTCAGGAGTAACCGACTACGAGTGTGAAAACGACAGTGAATGCTTAGAAACCATTCGTGATATTGTAGAAAAATTCGGAGAAACTCAAAAAGCTGGTTTTTCTAGAACAGAACCCATTGCACCAAAATTATTAGAATCAGAAATTTACGGAACACTCCCATTTGACCGTGCAAAACCATACGAGTCAAAAGATATTATAAAACGATTGGTAGACGACTCTAAATTCACAGAATATAAAGCTGGATTCGGGAAATCAATCCTATGCGGCTATGCTCGTATAGATGGATGGAGCGTTGGTATAATTATGAATCAGCGAAAAGTTGTAAAAACAAAAAAAGGAGAAATGCATTTTGGAGGAGTCATTTATAATGACTCTGCCGACAAATCAGCACGGTTTATCATGGCGTGCAACCAGAAACGCATTCCTTTAGTTTTTCTCCATGACGTTACAGGTTTCATGGTAGGTTCAAGATCAGAGCACGCAGGCATTATAAAAGATGGTGCCAAAATGGTTAACGCCATGAGCAATAGTGTTGTTCCTAAGTTTAGTATTATAATCGGAAATTCCTACGGAGCAGGAAATTATGCCATGTGTGGAAAAGCATTCGACCCAAGGTTAATAGTTGCATGGCCAACAGCCAAAATAGCCGTTATGGGTGGATCCCAAGCTGCAAAAGTATTGCTACAAATTCAAGTTGGTGCGAAAAAAGCCAAAGGAGAGAAAGTATCCAAAGAAGAGCAAGAAAAAATGCTCAAAAAAATTACAACCCGATACGACAATCAAACCAAACCAGAATATGCAGCAGCTCGACTTTGGGTGGACGCAATAATTGACCCGTTAGAAACAAGAAAAGTTATTAGCTTGGGAATAGACGCTGCCAATAACTCACCTATTGAGAAGGTATTCAACCCAGGAGTTATTCAAACTTAAACAGAAAATAAATAGTGTATTAAAACTGAGAGAAATTAGCTTAATGAACCAATAATTTACGCTCAATAGCTTTTTTCGCCGCGCTAACTACATTAGAAACACCCAATCCATACTTCTCCATCAACTGATCTGGTTTTGCTGACTCTCCAAAAGTATCGTTTACGGCAACAAACTCTTGAGGTGTTGGGGCATTTCGCACCAGCACTTGAGCAACGCTTTCACCCAAACCACCGTGAATATTATGCTCTTCACAAGTTACAATAGCACCAGTTTTAGCAACCGATTTTAATATTGCATCTGCATCTAAAGGTTTAATAGTATGGATATTTATTAAATCAACAGAAATCCCCTCTTTTGCCAATTCATGCCCTGCTTCAATAGCTTTCCAAACTAAATGCCCAGTAGCTACAATTGTAACATCAGAACCTTCGTTCAAATGCACTGCCTTACCAATTTCAAACTCTTGATTTTCAGGGGTGAATATGGGCACCGCAGGACGACCAAACCTCAAATAAACCGGCCCTTTATACTTTGCAACAGCAATGGTAGCTGCTTTCGTTTGATTATAATCACAAGGATTAATCACTACCATACCAGGAAGCATTTTCATTAACCCAATATCTTCTAATATTTGATGTGTAGCACCATCTTCACCTAAAGTGATACCAGCATGAGACGCAGCTATTTTAACATTTTTCCCAGAATATGCAACCGACTGACGAATTTGATCATACACTCTTCCTGTAGCGAAATTAGCGAATGTACCAGCAAAAGGAATTTTTCCTCCAATAGTTAAACCCGCTGAAATCCCCATCATATTAGCCTCTGCAATTCCAATTTGAAAAAACCGTTCAGGAAATTCATTTATAAAATCCTGCATTTTTAGTGACCCCACTAAATCAGCACAAAGTGCTACAACATTTTCATCGTTTTTACCAGCTTCTAAAAGTCCAGCTCCAAAACCTGAGCGTGTATCCTTTTTTCCAGTAACCTCAAACGTTTTCATATGCATCAAATTCTAAATTATTAGTATAAAAATATCCTTTATAATTGGACAATTGAAGATTTACTCGATTTAATTGCAAAATCTTTTTCAACAGTATAAAAGGCTCTTTCAGCGGATTTACCCCTAAAAACATAGGTGTATTCCCCCGGTTGCAATTCAATCGACTGACTTGTGCTCTCTGGCGTAAAAGAATACACCAATTGTAATTCACCATCAACATTTGTATAAACACTTCCAAATCCAATCCCTGGATTTTTAAACGTCACCAATCCTGGAGCTGGGATTTTAATCAATGAATTCTCACTTTGCTCCACATCAACCACTTTATTTATTCTTGGGAGCGTTAAGATTTCAACATCATAGGTACCTACTAGGTATTTAACCTTATCCTTATAACTTTGAACATTTACAACATCACATTCGTCTTCTTCACGAACTATAAACTTCAATTCTCGCATTTTACCCTCTGAAAGCTTTAATTCAATAGTACCCTGCGGAGTTTCAATAGGAATATGGTTGTGTTGTCCAGCAACAATTTTCACATCTTCCTTTATTACCTCTGGTAAAGTATGTACTTGAATTTTATAGTTTACTGCAGGATCAATAGATAACGTATCAGGAAGGCCTATATGATTCATAGTATGGTAAAAATTATATTTAACACCTCCCGTATTTGCATCATAAAAAGTCATGTTCACATTGGTCTCCGAAGGATCACCATCAACATCCAATAAATCAACTTGAATGGAAGTAGAATTCAAAGCCTCCTTGAGCACCAGTCCTAAAATAGTTCGAAATGACTTCTCGTCTTTGGCATCATAAAAGTTCCCAATGCAATAAAAATTCTTCTTATACTCCTCTAAAACTCCTAGGCCAATCACAAAGGGCTTTAAAAAAATATTATTCTTTCTTAATGCTCTTGAAACGGCACAAGGATCTCCATCACAAGCTTCAATACCATCCGTAATTAAAATAACAATGTTTTTAC
This sequence comes from Flavobacteriales bacterium, assembly GCA_045561495.1. GTDB lineage: Bacteria > Bacteroidota > Bacteroidia > Flavobacteriales_C. The sequence continues at coordinate 6,262 of JBJKXR010000027.1, forward strand.
AATTTGAACAAGGCGTAAAGTCATTAATCGTAGCCTCTAAAGATTTTGCAATTGGTGTTGTTCCTTTGGGATACGTTGATTTTAAAACCGTTTTAATTTGTGGAACATTTTCAGGTCCAAATGGCACTTCGAGGTGCGTATCTTCACAATCTTGATTTCCTGGTGTGATAATGCTTCGGTTACCATAAACTCTTAAAGCTAGCCCAACATTCGGCATATCTCTTAAACTATCAACTGCCTCACTTAATAAACGCTGGGCAATATCAATTTTTGGCTTACCTCCAAAATGACCAAACATTGATTTTGAAGCATCAAAAATGAAAAGAATTCGAGTAGTTTCCGTTTCCTTTTGAGCAAAAGAAACTGTAGAAAATAAACAAACAATAAAAAGTACAAATAACCTATTCATTCACTTTTTTAATAGTCGCCCAAAGTTTCAGAATTTTGTTCCAATGCAGAAGCAGTTTGCTCATCACTTGGCGCCTTACCGTGCCAAGCGTTCGTACCCATCATAAAATCAACACCATTCCCCATTATCGTGGTCATGATGATCATAATTGGTGTGCCCTTTCCTAACAAACCTTTCGCCTCTGCTAAAACACTAAGCAAGTCGTCAAAATTATTCCCATCCATTTCAAGCACCCTCCAGCCAAACGCCTCATACTTATTCCTTAAGTTACCTAAGGAAAGAATTTCATCAACCGCTCCATCAATTTGAGCATTGTTATAATCAACTATAGTAATCAAGTTATCTACTTTATTGTGAGGAGCATACATCAGCGCCTCCCAAACTTGACCTTCTTGCTGCTCACCATCACCCATCAAACAATAAACGGTTTTATCGTCACCATTCAATTTTTTTGCTTGAGCAGCTCCAATAGCAACGGACAAACCTTGTCCTAGTGAACCAGAAGCAATTCTTATGCCAGGTAAACCCTCATGAGTAGTTGGATGACCTTGCAATCGCGAATTTAATTTTCTAAACGTTGCCAATTCACTCACCGGGAAATAGCCAGAGTGAGCCAAAACACTATACCATACAGGTGAAATGTGTCCTTGCGATAAAAAGAAAACATCTTCATTCTTCCCATTCATTTGAAAATTTGATGGGTCATGATTCATAACCTCGTTATATAAAGCAACGAAAAGCTCTGCACAACCAAGGGAGCCCCCAGGGTGACCAGAATTTACAGAATTTACCATTCTAACAATATCTCTCCTCACTTGAGAAGTTATAGTTTCTAACTTTTGGATATCAGCCATTTGAAATGTAATTCAATTGTGTACTTAAAAATAACGCTTATTTTTTGCGTACTAGATCGATTAATACTGAAAGTTTATAATTGTTTATAACTTTTAACTATTAATACTCGCAACCATCCAATCAATATTAAAATCTAAATCGCATCATAGCAAACAATTCCTTAATTTTGCAGGAAATGATTCAGTACAAAAAAGTAGCATTTTACACACTTGGTTGTAAACTTAACTTTTCAGAAACTTCTGGAATAGCTCAAAATTTCGAAAAAGGCGGTTATGCCAAAGTAGAGTTTGAGGAAACCCCTGATGTTTTTGTAATTAACACATGTTCAGTAACGGATAATGCCGATAAAAAGTGTCGAAACATTGTACGAAAAGCAAGAAACATCAATCCTAAGGCATTTGTTGCGGTTATTGGTTGTTATGCACAACTTAAACCCAAAGAGATATCTACAATTGATGGGGTTAATTTAATTCTTGGAATGAATGAAAAATTCAACATCTTAGAACATGTTGAAAAACTTGAAAAAGAAACTCCTTGCGAAACTTTAATTTTTGATGGAGACATCAAAGATGTTGATGAATTCTTCCCTTCCTATTCACTTGGTGATCGCACAAGAACGTTTTTAAAGGTACAAGATGGCTGTGATTACTCATGCACGTTTTGCACAATACCCTTAGCAAGAGGAAAAAGCAGAAGCAACACCATTAAACAAACGCTCAAAACAGCAAAGGAAATAGCTGAATCGCAAGCCAGAGAAGTTGTATTAACAGGAGTGAATTTAGGTGATTTTGGAAGATACAATAACGAATCATTTTATGAATTAGTGCAAGAACTCGATGAATTAAACGGTGTAGACCGATTCAGAATATCCTCTATTGAACCCAATCTTTTAACCAACGAAATCATCGATAAAGTAGCTACTAGCAAAAGGTTCGTGCCTCATTTCCACATTCCGCTACAATCGGGTTCACCCGAACTTCTAAAAATGATGAGAAGACGTTACAAGCAGAATGTGTATACCTCAAGAGTAGAAAAAATAAAAGAGCTAATGCCTCATTGCTGTATTGGTGTTGATGTTATTGTTGGTTTCCCTGGCGAAACAGAAGAGCGTTTTATGGAAACCTATAATTACCTCAACGAATTGGATGTTTCCTATTTTCATGTTTTCACCTACTCTGAACGCGACAACACCTTTGCTCCTAACCTAAAAAACAGTGTGGACAAAAAAATCAGAGATGAAAGAAGCAAAATGCTTAGAATACTTTCTGCCAAAAAGAAACGAGCTTTCTATCAAGAAAACGTGGGGAAATCATTCCCTGTTTTATTTGAAGCTGAAAAAAACAATGACAAAATGTTTGGATTCACTTCAAATTATGTTAAAGTCAAAACTGACTTTAAAGAATCACTTGTAAATAAGGTTAAAGAAGTAACCCTTAAAGAAATAGACCGAGACGGATTATTTCTTGTTGATATTCACTAATTTTTTGATTTTATTGGTGTTTTGATGAAAAAAGAAAATCTTTTGGACTTACCAGCTTTTCTTTAACAGCAAAAATAACTATTCCAGTCGCATTATTCACCCCGAGTTTACTCATAATGTTCTTTCTATGCGTATTTACAGTATGCGTACTTAAAAACAACATATCAGCAATTTCTTTATTAATATACCCTTCTGCAATCAACTTAATAATTTCAACCTCTCTTTCTGAAATATTCAATTCAGCGCAAGTATTTTTGAATACTTCTTCAGCATCAAAAGCCAACCTTCTCTGAACTTCGGAATCGGAAAAACCCTTTTCTAGCTCCATAAATTGAAGGAGGCTAAACAACTCTTCTCTGCTAATCTCATTTGAAATAAAAAACTTAACACCTACCTTTTTTAATAAATCAAATCTTTCTTGGTTCATTGAATTGGAGAGTAAGATTGTTTGAGCAGGTTTAGTAAAGCTCAAAAAAGCAATTGTCTTTTCAACTTTAAAATGTTTATCTGAGTCATCAATTAAAACATAATCCGGAACTTCTTTAATCAAAGTTCTTTCCAAAAGGTCTTGATTTTCAACTAAAGCAATAGAGACAAAACCATTTGATTTGAAAAAACTCCGTATTCCTTCTGCAATTAAAAAATTTGGTGAAGCAATTACTATTTTTTTTAGGTCTGAACTCACTTTTGCAAATTTACACTTATTCCTAGATTTCAAAAATACCCTATTTAGGTTAACCTATATTTTGGAAAAATCAAAATTACTTTTTTCTTCAGTAGCTTTTGTTTCTTTAAACATCTCTTGAGCTTCTTCCAACAAGGGAGTCAGAGAGGTATATCTCGCTGAATAATGTCCCAAGATTAATAAATCGGGATTCACCTCCTTGGCTAAAAGACCCGCCTCTTTTGCTGTAGAGTGAAATGTTTTTTTTGCTTTTTTAAGTTCTTGGTGTAAAAAGGTTGACTCATGATACAAAACTGTAACCCCTTTTAGTTTTTTAAAAAAATTAGCCTGTATTCTATTGTCACTGCAAAAAGCATAGGTATGCGATTTTTTGGGTTCTAATGTTAAAGTTGAATTTTTATGCAACGTACCATCCTTGTCAATATAATCTTCACCCAATCGCAAATTTTCCATGTAAAAATGCGGAACACCTAATTCTTTTACAACAGGACCATTTATTCTCCTTGGTTTTTGACCTTCTTTAAAAATAAATCCAAAACATTTTAACCTATGATTCAGCTCTATAGTATTAACCGTTAGTCCCTTTAAAGATAAAATCTCTCCCTCCTTTTCAACAGGTCTGAATTTCAGGGAAAAGGACAGAAATGTTTTACCCAATTGGAATTGAAGTTCGAGAACATTTATTAAACCTGGCGGTCCAAACAATTCAAGCTCGCGAGTTCTTCCTAAAAGGTGCATTGTGGACAATAAACCTGGTAAACCGAAATAATGATCTCCATGCAAATGAGAAATAAAAATATGGCTGATTTTATCAAATGATATTTTATTTTCTCGAAGTCTAGATTGTGTTCCCTCTCCACAATCAATCAACAAAAACTTACCATTGTGCTCCAATGCTTGAGCAGTTGGATGTCTACCTGAAGCTGGTAAAGCAGAGCCACAACCTAAAATTGTTAATTTTTCCAAAACGTTGGATGAAAAAAAAGCGGTTGAACCATCAACCGCTTTTCTATTAAATATTTTTTACTTACTCTTCAGAACTCAAATCCTTTTCTACTTCCGACATAAAAACAAAATCAACAGCCTCTTTGTGTGTTGGAGTAATGTTTAAAATTGTGTCCAACTGAGAAATAGAAATCAACTTATTCACAGCTTCTTGGAGACCTGTTAGTACGAAAGTTCCATTCACATTTTTACACAATCGATTTGCTACTAAAATGGAAGATAAACCAGAAGAATCACAATATCTAGTTTCTTCTAAGTCAATGATTAAATTTTTCGCACCATGTGCATTTAACATCACTAGCTCTGATTTTAACGCTGGTGCCACAGTAGTATCTAACTTCTCTACGTGAACCTTTATAGTCGTATACTTTTCTTGTTTGTCAATGGTGAAGTTCATAAAAGCTATTATTTTGTTGCCTTCCTACAAATATAGTAGAAAATTCATTTGTCAAAAATTTATACCAAACTAATTCAATTATCTATTTATTTTGCTTGCAAGTAAGTAAAGTACCGCCATGCGAATGGCCACGCCATTTTCTACCTGATTTAAAATGATTGATTGCTCCGAATCTGCTACCTCTGAGGTAATTTCTACGCCTCTATTTATAGGCCCTGGATGCATTACAACAATCTCCTTTTTTAAATTATTCAAATGCTCCATTGTCAAACCATACTGCATAGTATATTCCCTTATGGAAGGAAAAAATTTCGAATCCTGACGTTCAAGTTGTATTCTCAACATATTCGCCACATCGCACCAATCCAAAGCCCTCTGTAAATTGTGCTCGACTTTTACACCAAGAGAATCAATAAACTTTGGAATTAGCGTAGCTGGACCACACACCATTACTTCTGCACCTTGCTTTTGCAAAGCATAAATATTGCTCAATGCAACTCTTGAATGCAAAATATCTCCAACAATAACTACTTTTTTCCCTTCAACTTCTCCAAGGTTTTCTCGGATTGAAAAAGAATCTAAAAGAGCCTGAGTTGGATGCTCGTGCGCTCCATCTCCTGCATTTACAATTCTTGCGTCAATATTTCTGCTCAAAAACTGGTGCGCTCCAGGATTTGGATGCCTCATAACTACCATATCCACTTTCATGGATAAAATATTGTTCACTGTATCTAAAAGCGTTTCTCCTTTTTTAACTGAAGATGAAGCGCTTGAAAAATTTATCACGTCAGCCGAAAGCCTTTTTTCAGCTAACTCAAAAGATAATTTAGTTCTTGTAGAGTTCTCAAAAAACAAATTGGCTATGGTAATGTCTCTGAGAGTTGGAACTTTCTTTATTGGACGATTAATAACATCTTTAAATTCGTCGGCAGTTGAAAAAATCAAATCAATATCGGCTTTGGTTAAATCTTTAATTCCTAATATGTGATTTACACTCAAAGTCTCCATATATATTAATTTTCTGATGAGTACATTAATACCTTATCTTCTCCCTCAATCTCTTGCCATTCAACACTCACCTTTTCGGATGTAATAGAATCAACTACCTTACCAACATAAGTAGGCTGGATGGGCAAATGTCTTTTATACCTTCTATCTACAAAAACCAACAATTCCACTAATGATGGCCTACCAAAAGCAAGCATTGCATCCAATCCTGATCGAATTGTTCTACCCGTAAAAAGAACATCATCAATTAAGATAACCTTCTTTCCTTCTATCATGAAATCAATATTTGTTTCATTTGCCACTAAAGGCTTATCCGTTCTTCGAAAATCGTCTCGAAAAAAAGTGATGTCCAAAAACCCAACCTCGAAATTTAAGTTGGAATTAATTTCTGTTAAAACTTCTTGAAGTCTTTTGGCTAAAAATACACCTTTCGATTGAAGGCCAATTAGAACAGTATTTTCAAAATCAGTATGATTCTCAATTAATTCAAAAGCAAGCCTTTTGATAATTAGATTAAACTCTACGGTATTTATAATTTCTCTTGGCTGCATTGAAAATCAAAGATAATTAAATCAAGGTATTTGCAAAAAGTATTCTTGTATTATTGAAAACTTAAAGTAAGAATTTAGGGCTTTAAATACAGTTGAAGAATATTTTACACTTTAAAAACAGAGCTAAAAATTGATTTAGCTGATGTTAGCAGGCACAGCAACCAAACAATTGGAATGGAACCCGTTTGCTTTTCCATCATACTTTCCACCCCTAAGTTTAAGGCCACCACAAAAACCAACAACAAGGAAATCCAACTGAAGTTTCCGTAACCAAACGCTGAAAAAACCAAGATTAATAGCAACAACAAAAAGCCAACAACACCAACGGATAAAGCTGTTTCAAAAAATTGGTTGTGTGCGTTGTGTTTTAAATTTAAAACAAACTCTTCATTATTAACTTGCAGATTCTCCTGAAGCGCATTTTTGCCATCACCAATACCATAACCGAGAAATTGCGACTTTTTTATAGCTTCCCAACTATTTTCCCAAAGTACCATTCTAATTTGAGACGAATTCAAACGTTTCGGCTTTACAAAAGATAATACCTGTCGATTTTCAACTGAATTTTTCATGGAAGCATACCTTTTTGTAGCTTTTCCACCCAAAAAATAAAAAAATGAAGCGAAAAACACAGAAGTAATTAAAGTCGCCAGGAGCGTTATCCTCCAGGATTTCAAAACATACAATGTGTACACAAAAAGTACAGACACTGAAATTAAAAATGATAAAATACCTGCCTTCGAAGAAAGTAAAATTATGTAACCGATAAAACCGAGTAATGCAAATATTCTCCAGCGATTGCCCGAAATACTTTTAGTTTCCTTATAAACAAACAATAACCGAACAGCGTTAAAAATAAAACCAATAGTTATAATAAGGGCAGCATAGGATGGGTGCAAATTATAACTCAGATTAACGTATGTGAATTCAGAAAAGTCGAACTGAAAACCAGAAGCCCAAAACGCATCTACTAGGCTAATAAAAACCTGTAAACAACAACCGTAAATAAAAAAATCCAAAACGCGCATTAACTTCCCTCTGTCCCATTTTGTTAACGCAAATATCAAAGGGAAGTACAAATAACACGATTTAAGAATTATTTTCTGAACCGTATTTTCTTTGTCTTCAGAAAAAAGAACAGACACCAAGTATACCACAAAAAGAATAACCATGAAGAGCATAGCTCCTTTTCCCCTAAGAAGGTTAAAAACCCCTTCCTTAAGCAGGTTGTATGGCAGAAGATAATAGTCTTTTTTTGGCTTCCCAAGCCTTTGATACGCTCTAAAAAAGTACACCATACCCGCAACTGCAGCAACAACAATTAAGAGAGGAAACCCTTTAACCACTAATGGCATTAAAAGAGCCAAAAATGCTAAAGCATAATCGTAAAACTTCTTTCTTTTATAAATTATAGTGTTAGAACTAGAAGACTCCAATATCAAATCATATTTCAACAAAAATAATGAATTGATATTAGAGTCGGATAGGTTTCTATTTTACAGTGTAAACACCTCCGGAAACCTTATATATTTTTGGAGCATTTTTTAAATCCTCTTGAGCTTTAAACAACTTTTTATTGTAGTCCTTAATAGCTTGATCGTAATCCTTTTTTGGTAAAGCAGGATAACCGTTAAAACTCTTTTCAATTTCACCCAATTTAAAAACCAAGTTGTACACTCCGTTAACTGATGTTTTTTTAACAGAAGCATCTTCCCAGTCCGTACTAAAAAAACTTTCGTCTAAATCCATCAAATTCACAGGCTTCCAAAAAACATTTTTGTACTTACTCGCTTGTCCATCAAAGTTTTGAAAGTTCATTTTAATAGCCAACTCTCCCTTTTTCCACAAAACAGGCTTTTCAATGTATACTATTTCCGTTGGCGCATAGTCTACTTTGTTCCAACGTCCATCATCACTTAACTTATATAAATCATTATCGTTTGAAATCTCAAGCGTCTCTTCATTTTCAACTTTAAAAACCAAAGATTTGGCAACAAAATCAGCATCTGAATTTTGAACGTTTTGAAGCAACGACAAAACTTCAGAGGAATTTCCAAACCTTGCGAAATCAACACGATTTGCGGAAATTGAATTCACGTCTATTTCCTCCTCAATTGAATTTTTTGGTGTTCTAATAATAGTTTCCCATTGAATTGAAGGCGTTTCAACAACATCTTTATTTTCAACCACCTTGTTCACAAACACTTCAGGAGAATTCACCTCAGGAGAATCACCTCCAAAAATAAGGAGCGCCGATATAGCAACAGTAGAAACAACTCCTCCAATAATCCAGTACATCTTATTCCCTAAACCTGCAGGTTTAATCCTAGCCAAATCTTGAGTTGTTTGCGCATGCTTTTGAAGGATTGACTTAAAATCCTTAAAACTAGAAATTTCATCGCTTGAAATTCCTTCTCTATCAATGTTATAATTCCTCATGCTCTAATGTTAAAATTCTTTTTCAATTTATCTAATGTCCTGTATACCTTTACCTTAGCATTATTTTCTGTAATCCCCATAATTTCTGCTATTTCTTTAAAAGAACGTTTCTCAAAAAACCTCATTTCAATAATACTCAACCGTTCATCGCTCAATGTCGCTAAAATCTTAACCAACTTCTCTTTCTCCTCACTGTAATAATCCTCCTCTAGCTCCTCAAACAAACCTCCTATATGATCCGATTCAATATTTACAGTTCTGTTTTTAGAATCTTTCCTAAAATGCATGTTCATTTCATTGTAAGCTATTCTATACAACCATGATGCAAACGGCACACCCTTAAATGAATAATTTTCAATATTTAAGAGCGCCTTGTAAAATACCTGTGATGTTAAATCAGCTGCTAAATGGGTATTATCAACTCTCGAATACAAGTACCTAAAAATCTGCTCATGATATCGGTTGTAAAGGATTTCAAATTTTTTTGGATTTTTTTTAGCCTCTTCTATTTCCTGAAGCTCACTCTTAATATCCGTTTTTGTTTTATGAAACTCTTTATTTATCATTTTGCCTTATACTACAGCTATAATGTAAGGTGAACCAAAAAGATACACCTTTTGAAAAAAAAAATAAGTAATGGCAAATTTAATGTAATTAACTCTAAATCAATTATTAATAAGAGCACTAAAAATTTTGTTGAAAAATGTTGAAAAATTGAACAAACTTTTTTGAAAAAATCACGTTAATAATATACAATGCACGCACACGAAAAATGGACGCTAAAAAATTCAAACATTATGAAAAGAGACCCTGTAAATTTACTTTTAGAAACGGTAAAGAAGTTTTTGGTGTTATTTGGGAATCCCCAAAACAAAAAATTGGAAACTATTACTTTACCAGTAGCAGAGAATTTGAGCAAATCACAAAGAATGCGAGACCTTTAGAAGGTTTTCCGATTAAAATAGAAGATCTTATTCATGCCGAATTAATATATTAGTAGCTCACACACCACACAATTAACAGCAACTATAAGGATGTCATTTTATGGCATCCTTTTTTCATTTACCATATAAGTTTGTACCTTAACAATATATCCAAAATCTTATGAAAAAATTTATTTTTTTAGCAACCGTAGTCTTATTATTTGGTTTTGCCGATTCCGAAAAAGTAGTATTTAAAAGCATCGATGGAAAAACAAAAATCACAGCTTCCGAGTATTGGACTGCTGCTGGAAATATGAAAGGTGTAGAAATCTATATTTCAAAAGAAAACCAAAAAAACAAATCCAGTGAAACAATAGTTGTATCCAAAGATGAAAACATCCCGGAAACCATGGATTTATCTACCTATAGCGCCAGTAAATTGTTTCTTCAAACAGCTCCTCTAAAAACAACACCCTCTTTTTCAGGACTAAAAAAAATACAGGGAAATTCGTTCAAATACTATGAATATGAGTACGACAATAAACACCTCGTTAAAATGAAAACCTTGGTGTACCATACTCTTATAGATAGAACTGGTTATCAAATGGTTGTCACTGGACCAGTAGTGGGATTCGATCAGCAGAAACCACTATACAATGCAATAGCGAACTCATTAAGCATCACTCCCTAATTTCATAACATACACATGACATTCGCAAACACAAGGCAACTGGTTGCACTCTATACAATTGTATCCAAAAACCATACTTTGAGTTGACCAATAATTGTTTTTAATCTCAGACAAGGAAAAACCTAATTTCACTGCGCAAAAAGGTTGTGTACTATTTTTTTTTAGCCAATGATTCAAAGTGATCTTCTCCAGCCCAAAAAATTCAGCTTTTTTTATACGCTCCCTGAATAAGCTTGTCCCAACTCCTTTTCTTCTATACAATTCATCCACAACTGTTAATTCAAAAACAGCCTTTTTGCCTTCCACTTTTAATAAAGTAAATCCAATCAACTTTTTTGCATCATCAACCGCACACCAAGCATAATTATTTTCAGCATGAATATCTTTCGATAAGCAATACCCCATACCAAAATTAGTATCAATTAAATTCGTAATTGAATTAAAATATCTTTTTGAATATGGAATTATTTTAAACTTCAAACCACTTAAATTTCACAATTTCACCAGGCAACTTTTGCGCAAAATCACCTAAGTCTTTGGGATGAATCACACCAATTCTAGGATACCCTCCTGTAGTAGGTGAATCAGCCATTAAAACAATTGGCGCTCCCGACGAAGGGACTTGTATTGTGCCTGGAATACACCCAGACGAAATAATGTTTCCCGTTTTGGTCCCTTCTAAAACACATTCGTTCAATCGATACCCCATTCTGTTGGAGTGGATACTTACAGTAAAGCTTTCTTTTACAATCGTATTGATATCCTTATCAGGAAAATCATCAAATTCAGGAGCTTTTACTATTCTTATCACCGACTTTTTTGAACCCAGCAACTCAGAAACAGAAACGGATTTATTTTCAATCCCCTCTTTTATGGATAGTACATCTCCCTTTTCGAGTTTACGGCCCTTGAAACCACCTTTTATAGCAAGTTCATAGGTAGAAAAACTTCCCCAAAACTCTTCTGCCTCAATTCTACCTCGGATGGATAAATAATTATACCGTCCCTTTATTCCTGAATTCACCTTTAGGACATCACCTTTATTAACGAATACCCGGGAATTAAGTTCAATTTTATCAGAATTTAATTGGGCATCCCCACATCCAGTAACTGCAATAATGGAATCATCACCAAATCTATACCTTCCCCCCTGCATCGTAAATTCAAGAACAGGATTGGTAATAGGGTTTCCAACAATTTGATTGGCAAAATGCATCAAATCCATGTCCATAGCGCCACCCTTTGGAACACCATATGCCAAACCATTAATTCTTCCAGAATCTTGAATTGATGTACTAAATCCGGGATGTAAAACCTCAAGTTTCATTTACTAAAATTCGTTCAATTTTTTTTGAGTAGGAAGCATATTTCTTTTTAGTAATGGGAAAAAACTCTAAATAATCACCCATTTCAACCATAGGTTTATTTGAACCAATTAAATCAACTGGAGTATTTCCAATCAATTGCCAACCTCCTGGTGTTTCCAAAGGATAAATACCAGTTTGATTGTCCGCTAAACCAACTGCCCCTTTAGGAATTTTGAGCCGCGGTGATGACTTTCTTGGAATTCGTATCTGTTCATTCAAACCACCCAAATACAGAAATCCAGGAACAAAACCCAACATATATACCAAATATTGATTTCGAGAATGAATCTCTATTACTTCCTCCCAATTTAATCCCGTGAACTCACAAACCACCTCCCAATCAAGCGCAAATTCCTTATCATAACAAACCGGTATTCTAACTTGAAACTGTCTACCGTTTTGCCCTTCAGTATTGCTTATAATATTTTCCGATAATTCAACAACATCATTCAATGAAACCATTGCGGGCTCAAACAAAACCGTAACCGCGCAATAACCTGGAATCACAGCTCTTATACCCTTTTTTGCATAGTTTCTAAGTTCAGAATAAAGCTGCTTAACCTGAATGTGCACATCCAAACTAATTTCATCACCAAAACTTAGTAAAACAGCATCTGCACCATATGGCTTAACTTCGAATCCCAACTCCTAAACCCTTTAATTTTGCAACCACTTTCTGAATAATTTTCTCCGCTTCAGCATGATCCCCATGAAAACAAATTGAATCCACATCTAACTCAACCACCTCATTCGAAAAAACAGAAACTTTATTAGTGCACAAGTTAATGACTTGATTCATTATAGCATCACAACTATTATGAACACTTCCTTCTAAGGTTCGTTTTCTTAAATTACCATCAGCTTCGTATACCCTGTCAGCGAACCCTTCAGGTATAAACCCTATACCTTGCTTTCTACAAACACTTTCCAAAACACTTTTTGGAAGCCCCATCAAACTCAAGCCTTCTTGAGCAAACTCAGTTAGCAAACGAGCATATTTTTCATCCGTACAAGCCAAATGATATAAAGCACCATGCGGTTTAATATAGCTCAAAAAAACGCCATTTTCAATGGCCAAATGCTGAATTAAATTCATTTGTTTGATTAAACTCACCCTCAATTCAGGAATTGATATTTTTAAAGGAACCCGACCAAAGTTTGCCCGATCTTCAAAACTTGGGTGTGCCCCTATTCTTACATTGTGCTTCTTAGCGATTTGCAAAACAGACTCTAGGATTGATGCATCCCCAGCATGACCACCACAAGCAATATTAACCGATGATACATATGGAATAATTTCCAGCTCATTTCCAACGCCTTCACCCACATCTACATTAATGTCAATAGAGTTTTTCATCCAACTTCAAAGCTTAATCCATCAAATCCCAGCTTTACATTATCAGGAAGTTCTTTTGAAACATTACTGTGCTTGCCTAAATAATGTGATATGTGGGTTAAATATGCCCTCTTTGGTTGTAATTCTTCAATCAACTCCAACGCTTCACTTAAACAAAAGTGAGATATATGTTTTTCCTTCCTAAGTGCAGTTAGAATTAAAACTTCTAATCCTTTTAATTTTTCTTTCTCCTCAGGAGCAATAAAATTAACATCTGTACAATATGCAAAATCGCCAACTCTAAAACCAAATACAGGCAATTTAGAATGCATCAATTGTATTGGAATAAACTGAACTCCCTCCACAACAAACGGTTCATTGATAATTTTATGCATCTCAAGCCTAGGCACACCAGGATAAGGATTCTCTGCAAAGGCATAAGAGAACTCCTTTCTTAGGCAACGGTCCACATTTTCATCAACATATAAATCTATTGGCTTTTTGAGCTTAAAATTAAACGCTCTCACATCATCCATACCAGCCGTATGATCTTTGTGCTCATGGGTGTAAATAACAGCATCTAAATGCTGAACATTTGCTCTTAACATCTGCTGACGAAAATCAGGACCAGTGTCTACACAAAAAACCTTATTATTGGTTTCAATGAGAATAGAACTTCTTAAGCGTTTATCTTTTGAATCCTTGGATAAACAAACCGAACAATTACACCCAATAACCGGAACACCTTGAGAAGTTCCTGTCCCTAAAAATGTAACCTTAACGGAAGCCATTGTTTGTTTATTTTATTTAGAAGCGTTTAGCGCCTGTTCAATATCTGCTATAATATCGATAATATTTTCTAAACCAACCGAAACACGAATTAAACCGGGTGTTATTCCCACTTCAGCTCTTTCCTTATCGCTTAACTTGTAATGAGTTGTTGAAGCAGGATGAGATACAATTGTTCTTGAATCACCTAAATTAGCCGTTAACGAACATGTTTTAAGGCTGTCTAAAAACCTTACTCCACGTTCCAATCCTCCCTTCAGCTCAAAAGTAACAATACCTCCCCCCTTTGACATTTGTTTTTGAGCAATATCATATTGAGGATGAGACAGTAAAAAAGGATACTTCACCGATTCAATTTCTGGGTGACTTTCTAATGCAGTTGCTAATTTCTTTGCACTATCACAATGTCTTTCCATTCTAACCTCTAATGTTTCCAAACTTTTACTTAACGTCCAAGCATTAAAAGGAGATATTGCTGGGCCAGTAGAACGACAAAACGTTTCTACTTTTTTGATATAATCGCAAGGACCTAACACCAAACCACCCATAACTCTTCCTTGCCCATCAATATACTTTGTAGCCGAATGGGTAACAACATCAATCCCATATTCCGTTGGTTTTTGTAAATACGGTGTAGCAAAACAATTATCAACATTGGTTAATACCCCATGCTTTTTACCAATTCTACCAATCATTTCTAAATCAACAATGTTGACCCCTGGATTGGTTGGTGTTTCTAAAAAAATCATTTTAGTGTTCTCTTGAATAGCATCCTCCCATTCCGCTTCAGTCGCTTTTACATCAACATAAGTATATGTAATTCCAAATCTAGGAAGCACTTCTGTGAGCATGGTATGACTTGCACCAAAAATCGAACGACAACTAACAATATGGTCCCCATTTCCAACAACAGCAACCATTGATGCAAAAATTGCAGCCATACCCGTTGCAGTAGCATACCCAGCTTCGGTACCCTCTAAAGCACACATCTTATTTACCAACTCTGAATAATTAGGGTTCACAAAACGAGAATAAACCGTAGTTTCTACCTCATCGGCAAATGCAGCCCGCATATCTTCAGCAGATTCAAAAGTAAAACTTGACGTTAAAAAAATAGGCGTTGAATGCTCGTTGTATTGAGTTTTCGTGTTTTTTACACGTATTGCCTTTGTACCATCTTGCTTTTTCATACCCCTATTTATTTACAGGTTCACCATTTATAGTAGATTCAAAAGTAATCTCGCAGGATTCTTCTAAAATCTTTGTCACCGAACAGTATTTTTCAATACCCAAGGACACAGCCCTTTTCACCTTTTTATGGTCTAACTCACCCTTAAAGTTATAAGTTACATGAATATTTTTAAATATTGCAGGAGTTCTATCTTCATGCCTTTCAGCCTCCAAAACAATTTTTAAATCATCAATAACCTGTCGTTGTTTCTTAAGAATCAATACAATATCCATGGCACTACAACCTCCAAGCCCCATTACTAGTAATTGCATTGGACGAGCACCTTCACCCCCACCACCAATTGATGGAGAACCATCAATATGAACAATATTGCCTTCGTCGTTCTTTGCTTCAAAATGAAAAGCATCGTCTACTCTATCTAAAACAATTCGCATCCTCAATAATTTGGTGCCTAAGTTAACGAATATTGCCTATTTTTTACGCAGCAGGCTTTATTTATACAGATTAAAGACTTATTCACATCCATATCTTTGCACTTTACGCCCTAAACCTTGGCGTAAGCCTTCCCTTTTTATTATTTTTGAACTTTAAATCATATTTATATTGAGTAAAAAGCATTTTTTTAATCTACCTGATGATTTACCATTGGAAAAAGGCAATGTTCTAAAAAAGCCAACATTAGCCTATAACACCTATGGAACATTAAATGAAAAAAAAGACAATGTTGTTTGGATTTTTCATGCCCTAACCGCTGCGAGTAATGTTGATGAATGGTGGGAAGGTTTAGTAGGTGACGGAAAATTGTTTAACCCAAATGACCATTACGTTATATGTGCTAACATTCTTGGTTCATGCTATGGGTCCACAGGACCAAACTCAATAAACCCAGATACAGGGAAACCCTATTTTCATTCTTTTCCAGACATCACCATCCGAGACATTGTAAATTCTTTGATTGAATTGAAAAAGCACCTTGGAATCGACAAAATAAAAATGGCTGTTGGTGGAAGTTGCGGTGGATATCAGGTTTTGGAATGGTTGTTAATGGATCCAGAAACAATTGAAAATTATACAATTTGCGTTACCAGCCCAAAAGAAAGCGCATGGGGTGTAGCGGTACATACTGCTCACAGAACTGCAATCGAATTGGATCCAACCTGGAAACAAGACAGAGAAGATTCTGGTTTAAACGGCATGAAAGGAGCTCGTCAGATAGGTCTTTTATTTTATCGAAATCATGAAATATATCATCAACACCAAAGTGAAGAAAACAATGAAAAGACCACAGATTTTAAATCTACTTCATACCTTAAATATCAAGGTGAAAAACTAGCCAAGAGATTTTCACCCATATCGTATTACAAGCTTACTGAAATTCTTGACACACACAATATTGCACGTGGAAGAGATAAAGAAATTAAGGACACACTTAAAAGAATAAAGCAAAAAGGTTTAGTAGTAAGCATTAGCTCGGACCTACTTTGCCCGCCAACCGAACAGCAATTTATGGCTCGCCATTTACCAAATGCACAATATGGACTAATTGATAGTTTATACGGGCATGATGGATTCCTATTAGAATACGAAAAAATTGGAAAAGTAATCCAGGAAGCCTTTCCAGAGTTAAATCTTTAAAAAAGATTCACTTAATAATCTATCGCGCTCATAAAATTCCAACGATTAATCGACTATAAACGGTTAATCCACATCTTTTTTTTTAATAACTATCTCATTAAAAACTTAAAATGTAAATCATACTTCATACATTTAAGTCAGAAACAGCCAAAAAATGTCGATAATTACTTTAACAACCGATTTAGGTTTAAAAGATTATTACGTAGCAGGAATAAAGGGATCCATATTGTCTCAGTTACCTGATGCTACTATTATCGATGTTTCTCATGAAATTCCTGCATTTAATATAAGTGTTGCCGCATTTTGTCTAAAAAACTGCTATAAAGACTTTCCTGAGGGTAGCATTCATATCATTGGTGTTCGGCCAGAAGCCGATGAGTTTACGAAACACCTAGTCATTAAACACAAAGGACATTATTTTATTGGAGCAGATAATGGTATGTTTTCTCTTTTGTTCGATGAAACCCCTGAAGAAATTTTTGACATCAACATCGTTTCCGATGAAGATAAACGAACTTTCCCCACTAAAAATATATTTGTAACCGTAGCCTGTCATATTGGTCGAGGAGGAACTTTGGAATTAATTGGTAGTAAAATCGGTAGTATAACAGAACGGACAAATTTCCAACCCGTCATTGAAGAAGATGTCATTAGAGGAATGGCCATGTATATTGATTCCTATGGAAATGTAACCACCAATATTACCCGATCACTTTTTGATATTGTTGGAAACCACAGAGACTTCTCCATTGTATTCCGAAGATCAGATTACAACATTCATGAATTAAAGTTTAATTACAACGAAGTACCAGAAGGAGAAAAACTAGCCTTATTCAGCACAAACAACCACCTCGAAATATCTATAAACAAAGGCAACGCAAGTAAACTATTTGGAATAAAGCTATCAGATATTATTCGTATTGAATTCAAAACCGCTAAAAAAGAAGAAGGCGTAAAATTCTTTTAAATTTACCCAAGTAAAGACGGTCTGTTTTTAAAACTCAGTTTGAAATATAGAAATAAAAAAACCGCCCCAATGGGACGGTTTGAAAATTTCATAAAGTAATCGGATTATTCAGCCGATTTATCTTTTGATTCCTCTGCCTTTTCCTCAGTTGATTCAGACGCAACTTCAGCAACCTCTTCAGCTGGCTTTTCAGCAACAACCTCTTCAGCTGGCTTTTCAGCAACAACCTCTTCAGCTGGCTCTTCAGCAACAACCTCTTCAGCTGGCTTTTCAGCAACAACCTCTTCAGCTGGCTTTTCAGCAACAACCTCTTCAGCTGGCTCTTCAGCAACAACCTCTTCAGCTGGCTCTTCAGCAACAACTTCTTCAGCTTGTAACTCTGCTAATTTAGCAGCGGCAGCAGTTTCTCTTTCTTCCTTAATTTTTGTTTCAGCAGCTAAAGCTTCTTTCTTTGCTTTTGCGTCTGCTTCTGCAATCGCTTTAATAGCAGCATCAGATTGTAATCCTTTCTCTTTTTTCCAAGCTTCAAACTTTGCATCCGCTTCTTCTTGAGATAGGGCTCCTTTTCTAATACCTCCATCTAAATGATTTCTTAACAAAACTCCTTCTTTTGAAAGAATCGATCTTGCAGTGTCAGAAATCTCCGCTCCAGTAGCCACCCATTTAACAGCGCTATCAAAGTTTAAATCAACAAATGCAGGATCATGATTTGGATTGTAAATCCCTAATTTCTCAATGAATTTACCATCTCTTTTTTTACGGGAATCAGCTACTACGATGTGATAAATCGCTCTTGCTTTTCTACCGTGTCTTTGCAATCTAATTTTTGTTGCCATAGTTTTAAAATTCGGTTACACGTAACCAGTTATTACAAATAATTTAATTTGACATGCAAATATCGGACATTAATCTGTGTAAAACAAGGAATATTTAGTCAATTAGAGGTCAGAAGGAATAACACCTTCAATATTAGGGTTGTATTTACCACTTTGCTCTTTCCAGAACTTCCCATTTATGAACACCTTCAAGGTTACCTCAGGTCCGTAAGAGTCTTTTGTTTTTAACTCACAGAACAATTTTCCTCCAGTATATGAACTAAAAGAAAACTCGTCCTTAATATCATCTAAAACATTAATTTCTCGGTCAATGGTAACTGCTTTCTCTTTTGCCTTGGTAAAAAGCACAAGCTGAACCTCTGGAGCCTTCCCAGTAATAACAACCTTAACATTACATGGCTTCCCACCTCTATCTTTTGCTTGAACGATAGAAACCTCAGACTTTCCGCAGCCAATTAACACCAATGCTAACCCTAAAAATATGGAGTGAAATCTTTTCATTTTCTAGCCAATGCATCAAAAATACACAAACGGTTGCAAATAATTCACTAACGAAAGTTAACTTTGCATTGCGAAAGTTAAAATTCAAAGTTTATGAAGCAAGCTTTAATACGTTTTATTTTTCTTTTTATTGTTGTTGGTGGTGGAGCAACCATAGTGTATATGTCCCTATACTACAAGAACGATTTACCCATATACAACCCAAGTGATATTAACATTGAACTTGTTGATAAGTCTAAAAGAGGAATTATTCGAGATCATACCGTGGGAGATTTCTCCTTAACCAATCAATTGGGAAAGAAAATCACTGCCAAAGATTTTGACAATACAATATATGTAGCCAATTTTATTTTTACAACATGCGAAGGAATATGTCCCGCAATGACTGGTAATGTAGCAAGTGTATACAAAGAGTTCATTAATGATGATGAAATAAAATTCATCTCACACTCTGTAACCCCTGAAATAGACTCCGTACCTGTACTTAAGGCCTTTGCTGAAAAATATGGAGTTGAAAAACACAACAAATGGCATTTTACCACAGGACCGCGGAAACACATTTACGAATTAGCAAGAATGCATTATTTTGCAGCACAGGATACAGGTGATGGAGGCCCAAATGATTTTTTACATACCGAAAACCTTGTGCTTGTTGATAAAGAAAAGCGATTGAGAGGTTTTTATGACGGAACAAACTATGACCAAATCGATCAGTTAAAAGAAGATATTGCTCAACTAAAAGAAGAATACGAATAATAAAACAAAAATTATGTTAGTTCGACCAAGAAGAAATAGAGTGTCTGAAACCATTCGTGAAATGGTAAAAGAAACCATACTTAGACCTGCCAACTTAATTTACCCCTTATTTTTAGTTGACGGAGAAAACATTAAATCCGAAGTAAAATCATTACCCGGAAATTACCGGTGGAGTCTAGACTTATTGCTGCCTGAAATTCAGGAATGCATAGATTTAGGTATACAATCCTTCATTTTATTTCCATCAGTAGACGATTCATTAAAAAACTCAACCGCAACCTATAGCTATAACCATAAAAACTTTTATCTAAAAGCCATCAGTGTCATAAAAGAAAAACATCCAAACATATGCCTAATAAGCGATGTTGCCATGGACCCTTATTCAAGTGATGGACATGATGGGTTTGTAAGAGACGCCGAAATTCTAAATGATGAAACACTGCCCATTTTAGGAAAAATGGCTGTTGCACAAGCCGAAGCAGGGATTGATATCATTGGCCCAAGTGACATGATGGACGGAAGGGTTGAGTATATACGCAAAGAACTTGATGAAGAAGGCTTCAAAAACGTAGGCATTATGAGCTACACGGCCAAATACGCGAGTGCATTTTATGGTCCCTTTAGAGATGCGCTCGATTCAGCACCAAAAGAAGGCGATAAAAAAACCTATCAAATGGATCCAGCAAATGCTATTGAAGCATTGAGAGAAGCTGAATTGGATGAATCTGAAGGAGCGGATTACCTAATGGTAAAACCTGCCTTAAACTACCTTGACGTTATTCAATTGCTCAAACAAAACTCCAACTTACCAATAGCAGCTTATCATGTAAGTGGAGAATGTGCGATGTTAACCGCAGCATGTCAAAACGGTTGGTTAGAATATGAAAAAGCAATGCCTGAAACTTTATTAAGTATGAAAAGAGCAGGAGCTGACATTATACTCACCTACTTCGCAAAAGATTATGCTCAACTGCTTAAAAACGGAAAAATAACACTTTAAAACTTAAGCATTTAAATCTTTCATTGTGCTTAAACACTATGCACAAATTAAGTTATTTTAACCCAGTCAACTGCTTTTTATTACTTAGTTTTGCAGAATGGAATCAACTACAATACTCCTAATTTTAATGTGGCTTGGCATCCGAATTGGCCTCGGACTTTTTTTCAAAAAAGCTGAAATTCAACTGTGGAAAGCATTCGTACCCATTTACTCCACACTAATTTGGCTTAAACTTATAAAAAAGCCAAAATGGTGGCTAATTCTAACCTTTATACCCGTTGTAAATATTGTATTGGGAATAGGGATGATTGTTGAACTCCTAAATTCTTTCGGACGAAGAAATGTAGTAGAGCATGTTTTAGCTTCTGCAATAGGGTATATTTTCCTTCCCTACATAGCACTTACCAAAGAACTTAAATACACAGGTCCAGTTGATTATACCGATCAAAAAAAATCAAGAATCCGTGAATGGAGCGAGGCAATTTTCTTTGCCGTAATAGCAGCAAGCATTATAAGAACCTTTACCATTGAGGCCTTTCAAATACCCACATCCTCTATGGAGGGAACACTATTGAGAGGTGACTTCCTATTTGTTTCTAAAGTCCATTATGGAGCTAAAACTCCAAAAACACCCCTAGCCTTTCCATTTATGCATCATTCTATGCCTGTTTTAGGCGTACCTGCATATTTGGACTGGGTTGAATTGCCTTCTTTCCGATTTCCAGCTTTTCAGGACATTAAAAACAATGATATTGTTGTTTTTAACTATCCAAGAGAGGACTATCGGCCATCTGACAAAAGAGAACATTACATCAAAAGATGTGTTGGAATAGCTGGAGATACTCTTCAAGTGGACAATGGTCAATTGATTGTAAACGGAAAAAACATTCCTCTAATTAAAGAAGGTCAAATGTCCTATAGTTTCCAATTAAAAGGTGAAAACGTAGTTGAGCGCTATAATAATTGGGTTAGAAAATGAATTTAAACGAAGAAGACTGCCGTTGTCAGAAATATGAAAACTACAATAACATATTCGGGTGTCAAATCTTCGGTAATCAAAGAATTCTAAATAAATTCAAAGCCTTAAATTTTGCAATACCAGGAAATATGCAAGATGGTCGACTTAATCCCAAAAATTTCAATCACCTAGAATTTGGATCAGTATATCCAAATTCCTATAGTTCTGGATATAATAACTCAGAAAAATGGACGAGAGATTTTTACGGACCAATATGGATTCCAAAAAAGAATAGTTCAATAGAACTAACCACGGATAATTACAACCGATACAAAAGAGTTTTTGATACCTATGAAAGTAAAAAAGTAATATCGATAAGTCATATACTAAAAAAGTATACTTTTTTAACATCACTAAAAAACAAAAAATCGGTTATCAAGATTGGGGAGATTTACGAATGATTGCTTATAAAGCTCAAGATGCACATTCATTTATCTCATTATCTGAAGGAATGAGTGAATGGGCCGACAATTATAAAATGAGAGGC
>JBJKXR010000028.1:0-28383 GCA_045561495.1 Flavobacteriales bacterium
AAATGCTAAGAAGTTTTTAGCTTTTGTATATGAATCTTTAGTTAATCTAATTTTTCCGTTATTTCCTAAGTTGCTTCTCTTTCGCCCAAACGACATATTTTATTAGGATGTTTACTGCAAATTTACACTTAGTTCTGATATAAATGTGTCATAGTTTTGTTTTTTTAAAAACCTAAGAAAACGGTTTGTGTGAAAAATAATTTATTGTATCTTTGCGGACCCTCTTTGGAGGATAAAAATATTAAGAGATGAAAAGAACATTTCAGCCATCGGTAAGAAAAAGAAAAAACAAGCACGGCTTTAGATCTAGAATGGAGTCGGCTACAGGAAGAAAAGTATTGTCTGCAAGAAGACGAAAGGGAAGAAAGAAACTTTCTGTGTCAGACGAAAGATCTGGTAAGCATTAAAATATTAGAATCCTTGAATAGGATCTTCTAAAACCTCGACTTTTCAAAAAGTCGGGGTTTTTTTGTTTGTTCAATGAACATTCAAGTATTAAACATTTAAGCGGAGTAGGGATAAAAACTTTAATTTTACAGTATGGGTAAGGAAGATGAAAGTGTTAAGTTAACACGAAGAATTAGAAAGGCAGTTTGGAAAGTTAATGAGGACTATGGTATTGTTAGCGAAGGTGATAAGATTATGGTTTGCTTGTCTGGGGGTAAGGATAGTTATACCATGCTGGATATTTTAATGCATATTCAAAAGTCCCCTCTATTGAATTTTGAAATTGTTGCTGTTAATTTAGATCAAAAACAACCCGGGTTTCCTGAGCATATCTTGCCTGATTATTTTAAAAAAATAGGAGTGAATTATAAAATTGTGGAAAAGGATACATACTCAGTTGTAGTAGATAAAATTCCTGAGGGGAAAACCATGTGCAGTTTGTGTTCAAGGTTAAGACGAGGCATTCTATATTCAGTCGCAGAGGAATTGGGTTGTAATAAAGTTGCCCTTGGACATCATCGAGAAGATATTATGGAAACACTGTTTTTAAATATGTTTTATTCAGGAAGAATAGAAACAATGCCTCCTAAATATAAAACGGATAATGGAAAACATACTGTGATTCGTCCCTTAGCCTATTGTAAAGAGGCTGATATTGATGCGTATTCAAAAATCAAACAATTTCCTATTATTCCTTGTAATCTTTGTGGAACACAAGAGGGAATGCAAAGACAAGCTGTGAAAGATATGTTAAGTGAATGGGATAGAAAGTCTCCTGGGAGAAAAGAAATTATTTTTAAGTCAATAAAGAATATCGCACCATCGCATATGTTGGATAAAGATTTATTTGATTTTGAAAATTATACGATAAAAGGGAATAAATCAGCTGTTGAGGTTGAAGATTTAGTTCCTTAAAGGGATTGGTGAATTATTCTGGTTTTGATATACCAATCATTTTTGATGCTTCTCCAATCCAATCGATGGTTCGTTTCAAAACATCAAAATAAAGCGTCACAAATAGGATAAATGCCATCCCTAAAATCACAATAACATTCATCCAAAAAGTATCTATTGAATACCCAAATAGTTGCTTTTTTGGAGCAAAAAAATGAGCTCTAAAATTTTTTGCATCACGGTAAATTGGGTCAGATTTTTGTACAAGTTGTCCATCAAATTCAATGATTTTATTCATCTCATCCTTGTTTTTAACTAAGTCAGTTAGGCTTTCATTTTGATAATTATCTCGTTTGTCAATAAATATTTTTTTTCCATTTTCTTTATTTCTTACGTAGGCTATGTTTTGGTTCTTTAATCGAGCAAAAACATTATATATTTTGATATAAAAATCTTTTATAATTTGAAGCGAATTGTTTATTTCTTTGGCAGTCTTGTTGTTAAATGAATCAATACTCTTTAATTTTTCATGAGATTTTGATACAATTCTTAAAACAGATGCACGTTGATTTTTATTTAATTTTTTCTCAAGAGCGATTTTTACTTCGTCGGATTTTATTTCTGTTAAATCAGTGTTTAAATCATTTAAAAAAGTAATTTCATTTCGAATTTCATTTATTACAAGATTTATTTTTTTATTAAAATCGTTTCTTCTTTTTAAAGATTTTTCTTCATTAGCCTCTTTTAATGGTTGAGCATATTTTATAGCCATTGTTAGATTGGTTTTCATAGAAGAAACCCAAAAGTTTTTTTTGTAATTGGCGATGCTCATGGCTTTATCGTAAAAGTAATAATCCCGTTCAAACGCATTTTCTTTAAATTGATTAACAGCTAGCGCTTCAAATGCCCAACGAGATGCCATCATCTCTCCGGCGACTGGAACAACTGTTTGTGATGAGAGTGTAGGATTTAATTTATCAAATTTTACAATTACTCCACTAAGCAGTAATTGAGGGATTAATAAAATGGGTATTAAAATATAAATGGTAACTACTGAATTGAATGCTGATGATATGTTTAATCCCAACATATTGGCAAACAAACTACAAGAAAAAAGGACCAACCAGTAGTCACAAAACATTCCGTCAATACCTAAGATTAAATTACCGATTAAAATATAGGAGATGGTTTGAATAGCCGAAATGATTATCATAATGGCTGTTTTGCTGGATAAGTAGCTAAATCTTGAAAGGTTAAGAAAGGTTTCTCTTTTTAGTATTTTTCGATCACTAATAATTTCTTCTGCACTAACCGTTAATCCCATAAATAAGGCGACCACAACACTCATGAAAAGGTATGCAGTGATATTTTCATTATACCTAAACAAGTATTTAGCATCAGGGCCACTTTCTGCACTATAGAATTTAACTAAATAGGAAAGTATAAACGCTAAAAATGGACCTTCTAAAAAGTTAATCAACATGTATTGCGTATTGGCTATTTTAGAAAGAATATCTCTAATGAAAAAAACTTTAAATTGATTGATCTTTTTGGGGATTTTATAGTTGCCTATGGGCATTTCTACACTTTTAACCTGTATTTCTTGATTGTCAATTTCTTGTTGATATACTTCGTTCCAAGTTTTAGGAGGAATTCTTCGTTGTTCTGTTATGTTACCATACTCATCAACAACTTTCGTCTCTATAATATTAAAAATCTGTTCTGGATTTACATTACCACAATGGTGACATTCACTTTCATTGGCAGTTACGTGATTTATTGCTTTTTTGAAATAAATTACTGACTCTACAGGATTTCCGTAATAAATTGGAAAACCGCCGGTATCTAAAATCAATAAATTATCAAACATTTTAAAAATATCTGATGAGGGTTGATGGATTACAACAAACACAAGCTTTCCTTTTAAGGCAAGCTCTTTAAGCAAGTCCATGATGTTTTCAGAATCTCTGGACGATAAACCTGAAGTTGGTTCATCAACAAATAAAACTTGAGGTTCGCGTATTAGTTCGAGAGCAATATTTAGTCTTTTTCTTTGTCCACCACTGATTTTTTTGTTCAATGGTGATCCCACTTTTAAGTCTTTTATTTCATGTAGTCCAAGACTTTTAAGCATTTCAATAGCTTTTTTAACAATGCTTTTCTCCGGTAAACCATCGTAACATAGCTTTGTGTTGTAAAATAGGTTTTCAAATACAGTTAAATCTTCAATGAGTAAATCATCTTGGGAAATATGCCCAATAACACCCTCAAGCTCTTCTTTTTGATGGTGAATGTCTATGTTGTTTATTTTTACTGAACCTGATGTAGGTGTAAGTGTTCCATTTAATAAGGAGAGTAATGTTGATTTACCGGCTCCAGATGCACCCATTATTCCAATTAAGTTACCACTGCTGTCAGCAAGGTTTAATTCATGGAGTCCTGTATTTCCTGCAGGGAATTTATACTCTAGTCTATCAACAATAAAATCTATTCTCTGAGTTTCTTCCTGAATTCTATATTTTGAAGAAATATCACTGAAATAAATAGGACTTAATTTTTTATTTCGAATACTTGATCCATGTGCAAGAAAGTAAACTCTATTGTTTTCAATTACCTGACCATTAATATAAATTGCTTCTTCTCCACAATATTTAGCGATATAATTTCCAGATTCTTCAAGCTTAAGAATTTTAACGGCACCTTCCAATAAAGGATTGTTTATTTCTTTTGCTTTTTTATAAGAAGTATTGTCTCCTTTATGAATGATTAAAAAGTTTTCATTGTCAGGAATTTTATAGTCATTAGAAACAACAAATGCCATACTTTCTCTAAACTCATCTCCTGAAATATTAAAAGTATCAGCAACTGTAGTAACGAATTCTATTTCTTGATCAGAATAGTTTCCTGAAAAAGTAAATTCTAATAAACGAATGAGAACAACAATTTTTTGTTTTTGTTGAAGTTCTTCATTTATTTGAGTACAAATTCTTAGAACTTTAACGGAGTTAACAGAAGTCCTTTTTCTTTCTTTTCCTTCTTTTCTTTTGGATATTTTTTGGTGTTTTTCGAGATACTCTTCAAAAAGATCTAAATATCTATTAACTAATTCAGCATTCAGTTGTTGCTTGAGAAAGTTTTCTACAACTGATCGGCCATTGTCATTGACACCATCAATTTTTGCTACCAGTGCAAAAAGTTGCATTAACGCCTCAAGTATTCTTTCACTCATGCTAAGTTTTTTGTTTAACTCTGATTGGGTATATATAAAAAGGCATTGCTACGGAGGTAACAATGCCTTTGTTTCGTTTCCGTTTAAACTATTTTATTGTTTAAAACCAATAAGAATCGTTGCGCAACCCGATGTGTTTTCTAAATCATCTAGTTTAGCGCTTATTTTTACGGTAATTGTATTTTCTACTTTAAAATTCCAATAAGGTGAATTTTGCTGCTCCATACTATCAAAGAGAACATTATTGTCTTGGTCTTTAACTGAAAATATTAAATCCCCTTGTGAAAATCCAGTACAACCTGCAATCCTATAAGTTACTCCTCCGAAAAAAGTTGTTTCAAACTCTGCTTCTTGGTCCCCAAAAAGAAAAGCCCTATAATTTTGACCATCTGAAACATATTCAACGGTGAAATTATTTTGATGACAGAAATTAGCAATGGTGTCACATTGAGCATTTACGTTAAATACTCCAATTGTGAATAGCAGTGCAATACAAGCAAATATTTTTTTCATAATTCTAGCTCTTTACTCCCTTAGATTGTAATAATTTTTGTTCTAATCGTGTTGATTTTTTCAACAATTTCATTAAATACTTCATCCGACATTTCAACGGTTGCCTTTGACTTTAAAGTAGTTGTTTTTTTTGTCTTGTTTGTTTCTGGAGCAATATATTCATACTTAATATTTACTTTATTGAAAGAAGTTCTAATATCATCTAAGTCATTGTATAATTCCTCAACACCTGGTTCATTAAAATAACGCTCAAGCATTTTGTCAAGCATTGTATTAATAGTGTGTTTTTGCATACCAATCATATCAACAACTTCAGAGCTTTTGTTTTCCTTTCCTAAAATTCCTGCAAAATGAACGCTTTCTATCCATCCTCCTACAATAATTAACGCACCAATATGTTTCAAATCACTAGTTTGCAGGTAATCGTCAGCTTTTCTGTACGAGTTTGAAATAATGTACAAAAGCGAATCTTTGTTATCTAAGTTTCTTTCAACGGATTGTATGGCCTCTATATCAAATGCGTCTGAAATTCCTAAGATGTCACTTAGCTTTTGAGCTGACCGAATGTAACCAATTGATTCTTGTTGCTTGTCGTACAAAGCGCAATATCCTAAATCAGCCCCATAAACGCCTAAATTCAAAGATTGTGAAACTAAATCCACGTAACCTTCATAAGATTTTGGGTTGTTTAAAATATCTGCATTGTATGGAGCACCTGATTTTTGAATGATAACACCCAGTTGTATAGGAGAAGGAACACTAAACATTGCGCCTCCAACAGGAACAACATTCAAAGGGCTTACTTCACTTGTTTCTAAATTAGTAGTGTCTTCAGTTTTAATTTCAGTATCTGTGTCGGAATCGCCACTTGGACAAGCTGTAAGTAAGATCGAACTTACTGCTAATAAACCTATTCCTTTTAATATCTTTTTACTACCTCTCATAAACGTAAATAGTTCGTATCTAAAATGCGTAAATATAGAATAATTTTATTTAATTCATAAAGAATAAAATGGAAAATAAAGGGTTAAACCTTAACTATTTTTTGGTTAAAACAACTTGTTTCTTCTCAGATTTGATAAGATTATTTACTTTTGGTAGCTACTCAAATTTAAGCAGCGTAAATTTATTGTGTATTATGAAAAAAATTGGAGTGTTAACATCGGGAGGAGATTCACCAGGTATGAATGCCGCAGTCCGTGCTGTCGTAAGAACGGCAGCCTATTATGGAATTGAAGTTATAGGAGTGCAAAGGGGGTATGATGGATTGATAGAAAATGAATTTATTGAATTTAAATCGGATTCTGTAGCTAATATTTTACAGCGAGGAGGTACGATTCTTAAAAGTATGCGAAGTGAAGGGTTTAGATCATTTGATGGAAGAAAAAAAGCCTACGAGAATATAAAAAATGCGGGAATGGAAGGTTTGGTTGTAATTGGAGGAGACGGAACTTTTACCGGAGCGAATATATTTACAAATGAATTTAATTTTCCAATTATTGGTTTACCAGGAACAATAGATAATGATTTAGTGGGTACCGACTATACAATTGGTTATGACACTGCATTAAACACTGTAATAGATGCTGTGGATAAAATTAGAGATACTGCTGAATCACACAATCGATTATTTGTTGTTGAGGTAATGGGTAAAGATGCTGGTTTTATTGCTTTAAGAGCGGGTATAGGCTGTGGAGCTGCTGGAATTCTTTATCCTGAAAGTGAAGAGGATCGACTACAAGACCTTGTAATGCGAATGAATTCAGAAGGTAAAAGAAAGAAGTTGAGCAATATAGTTATCGTTGCAGAAGGAGCAAAAGAGGGTGATGCTCAAACTGTTGGAAATGTATTGAAAAATGAATGTCCAGGTTATGATATTAGAGTGGTCGTTTTGGGGCATATACAAAGAGGAGGAAGCCCATCATGCATGGAAAGGGTACGTGCAAGTCAAATGGGATGTGAAGCGGTTAATTGTTTAAAGAATGGAAGAAGCGGTGAAATGGTAGGTGTGGTTAATGATAAAATTAGTTATACTCCTTTTTCTAAAGCGATTAAAAATCAAGAAAAAATCGATACAAATCTTTTAAAGATGATTGATATACTTTCAATCTAATTTTCTTTTATTACGATAATGGTTTTTGTTGATGTAATTGTTCCTGTTCCGCTACCGAATCTGTTTACATATCTTGTTGATGATGAATTTGTTCATCATCTTGAAATCGGAAAGAGGGTTGTAGTTAAGTTTGGTAGGCGTAAACTTTATACAGCCATCATCCATTCAATTCACAATAATCCTCCTACTCAATATCAGGCAAGAGCAATTGATTTTGTTTTGGATGATTTTCCTATTGTTGATGAGATTCAGCTTAAATTCTGGGATTGGATTTCAAGCTATTATATGTGCAGTCCAGGTGAGGTTATGAATGCTGCATTGCCTTCTGGTTTCAAACTGGTAAACGAAACCAGGGTATTGCTTAATGATACTCATGAAGTCGATTTTTTAAGTTTAAACGATAAAGAGTTTTTAATTGCAGAAGCTTTACAAATTCAACCTATTCTTTCCTTAGATGAAATTTCAAGTATACTGGGTATTAAAGGTGTCCATAAGATTATTAAAAGCCTTTATGAAAAAAATATAATTGTTCTTGAAGAGGAAGCTCAAGAAAAATATAAACCAAAAATTAAAACTTTTGTTGACTGGAATTATGAAAATTATCCTAGCAAAGAAAGTTTGACTTCAGCTTTTAATGTGTTGAAGTCGGCGCCAAAACAACAAGATTTGTTGCTTCAAATTTTTGGTGACGGAGATTGGGAATATCAAAGCTTTAAGATTAAAAGGAGTCAATTGGTTAAAAAATACAATTCAACTTCAGCAGCTGTTAATGGACTGGTTAAAAAAGGAATTTTTGTTTTACATGAGGAGGAAGAGGGACGATTAAGGAAGTATGATGGTGAAACAGTTGGCCTCCCAAAATTAAATGATGAGCAAGAACTGGGTTTTCAATCTATTAAAAAACAGTTTAATGAAAAAGATTGTGTACTCCTTCATGGTGTAACAGGAAGTGGTAAAACGGAGGTGTATATAAAGCTAATTATGGAAGCAATCGAAAGGGATGAAAGTGTCCTTTATTTGCTTCCAGAGATTGCTCTAACTACCCAGATAATTACTAGGTTACAAAAGGTTTTTGGTGATCAAGTAGGCGTTTATCATTCTAAATTTAATTTAAACGAGCGTGTTGAACTTTGGAATGAAATGTTAAATACAGAGTCAAAATATAAGATTATATTGGGAGCCCGATCTTCCTTATTTCTACCTTTTAAAAATTTAGGTCTTATTATCGTAGATGAAGAGCACGAAAATACATTCAAACAATTCGATCCTGCTCCAAGGTATCACGGAAGAGACTTGGCATTGGTTTTATCAACAATGCATAAAGCTAAAGTTCTTTTAGGAAGTGCTACACCATCTGTTGAATCTTATTTTAACGCAAAAACCCAAAAATATGGTTTGGTTGAACTTATTAAAAGGTATGGAGGAATACAGTTGCCTGAAGTTCAGTGTGGTGATTTAAAAGCAGATAAGAAGAAAAAACGAATGATTTCTCTTTTTACAGAACTGCTCAAAAGCAACATGGATGAAGCTTTAGAAAAAGGAGAACAAATAATTCTTTTTCAAAATCGAAGAGGGTTTGCTCCGATGTTAGAATGTTTTACATGTGGTCACGTTCAGCAATGTAAACGTTGTGATGTTAGTCTAACGTATCACAAGCATTCAAATTTATTGAGGTGTCATTACTGTGGTTATTCAGAAAAAGTAGGTTTGACTTGTACAGCATGCGGTAGTGTTGATACAGATATGAGAGGCTTTGGAACAGAAAAGATAGAAGAAGAGGTGAAAAAAGTTTTTCCGAAAGCAAAGGTTTCCAGAATGGATTTGGATACTACAAGAGGTAAAAACGCATATCAAAATCTCATTTCTCAATTTGAAGATAAGGACATTGATATCCTAGTTGGAACACAAATGGTTTCAAAAGGCCTGGATTTTAATAATGTAAGTCTAGTTGGTGTTTTAAATGCCGATCAAATGCTTTATTATCCAGATTTTAGAGCTTTTGAAAGAGCTTATCAATTAATGGCGCAAGTTTCTGGAAGGGCGGGTAGAAAATTTAAGAGGGGAAAGGTAATTGTTCAATCGCATAATCCACATCATAATACTATTCGAGATGTAATGGATAATGACTATTTGAATATGTATAATTCCGAAATTTTAAATAGAAGAAATTTTTTATATCCTCCATTTTACCGTCTGATTTATTTGACTTTCCGCCATAAGGATAGAAATGTTCTAGATGCTTGCTGCGATACTTTTACTATGAATTTAAAATCAGCAATAGGGAAAGAGAGAGTTTTGGGACCTGAATATCCAGGTATAGCTAGAATAAATAATTTATACAATAAAAAGATTATGGTAAAGGCAGAAAAATCTT
The DNA here is from genome assembly GCA_045561495.1 of Flavobacteriales bacterium. Taxonomy (GTDB): domain Bacteria; phylum Bacteroidota; class Bacteroidia; order Flavobacteriales_C. The sequence goes on from JBJKXR010000028.1 coordinate 9,571, forward strand.
TATCAATTGTGGAGGTCAAATATAAAATTAGTCATTTGATTACTGTTTTTAAAAAAGATGCTGCTTTTAAATATGTTCGAATCATTATTGATGTTGATCCTCAGTAGTTCAAATTAAAAGATAAAGTTTTTTTCTGAACCATCGCTTAATTGAATTACTCCATTTGCATCACAATTACCACTTCCGAAATTTATAGTTTGAGAATCTTTGTCGTTGGGTTTAAGGATAGAAGTTCCAGAGGTTATATAATCTATGCATGAAAAGTCAATCACATGGTTACTAGATGTATTATAACTAAAGCTTGTTTGTTGAAAATCAATACCCGTTGTGGTGCATTCAAAATCGTATATGTCATCGGTTAAGTTTACTGTTCCCGAAGTAGATGTTTTAGTTAACACAAACGTACCATCCCATTTCATTGTGCCATTTGGGTTAACTATAGAAATTCCATTATTTAATAGCTCTCCATTGTATCCAGCATTTGACGAGTTATAGGTGTAGTTTATATTTCCCCAAATTTCCGAACCACCTGAGCTATACTCTTCAAATGAAACGGCTAAATCTTCTGTAATAATAGTGCCAGAATTAATAGTGACTATAATTTTACCTTTTCTTATTTTACCTAAAACACCAGTAGTTCCATCACCATAGTCTATAGTTATTATTTTAGGGAAGGTGGTGTCGTTGAGCTCTGGTTTACTTGAGAGGTGTATTCCGTTAATTAATGAATCTGCTGGGTTAATTATAAAATTTGGGGTTGTATATAGTATTTGCTTCAGCACATCAGAAATTAAACGTTCTCCTAAAGCGGCATCCTTTGCTGACTGAGTGTATATTTCAGTATTATCTTTTTTACAAGAAAATAGTAAAAAGCTACTAATTGCTATGAAAAATATCTTTTTTAACATACTATTTAAAAGACGCACCGCTAAGGGATGAGTTGCTAATTTTATTTTAGATATTCAGTGAATGTGTACGGATACGCATTTTTGTCATCAGGGTTATTTTTCTTTTTCGAAATCAATTTCCATTTTGAATCTAAAGTTGGAAAAAATACATCAGCTTCTATATCTGCATCAACCCATGTGATGATAAGTTTATCTACTAGGTCTTGTTCAAGGCATTGTTGATAAATTTGTCCTCCTCCAATAATGAATATTTTATCCTTTTGATACGAGGAAGCAATTTCAATAGCTTCTTTTATTGATGAACATACATGAGCTCCTTCATATTGTAGGTTTTGACGAGTAACTACTATGTTTTCTCGATTGGGCAGTGGTCGGAATCTTTCGGGAATGGATTCATAATTTTTTCTTCCTGTTATTACAGGAAATCCTGTTGTTTGAGCACGGAAAAACTTCATGTCCTCAGGTAAATGCCATAACAAGTCATTGTTTTTACCAATTCCGTTATTTGCAGAGGAAACTGCAACTATTAGTATTACTTCCATCAAATTTATATTGCCACGGGAGCTTTAATGTGTGGATGAGGGTTATAGTCTGTCAATTCAAAATCTTCGAATTTAAAATCAAAAATATTTTTGATTTTTGGATTTATCTTCATGATTGGAAGTGTTCTGGTCTCTCTGGAAAGTTGCAAATTTGCTTGTTCAAAATGATTGGAATAAATATGAGCATCTCCAAAAGTGTGAACAAAGTCACCCAATTCTAAATCACAGACCTGAGCAATCATCATTGTCATTAATGCATAAGACGATATATTGAATGGAACTCCTAAGAATATATCAGCACTTCTTTGATAAAGCTGACAACTTAGTTTTCCATTGGCGACATAGAATTGAAAAAATGCATGGCAAGGCGGTAGAGCCATGTTTTCAATTTCGCCAACATTCCAAGCACTTACAATTAATCTTCTTGAATCAGGGTTGCTTTTAATTTGATTAACCAGCTGGGTTATTTGATCAACGTGCTTTCCAGATGCGGATGGCCAACTTCTCCACTGATATCCGTATACTGGTCCTAAGTTTCCATTCTCATCGGCCCACTCGTCCCAAATACGAACACCGTTCTCTTTTAAATATTCAATATTTGTGTCTCCTTGTAAAAACCAGAGCAATTCATGAATAATAGATCTCAAGTGACATTTTTTCGTTGTTACCAAAGGAAAGCCCTTGCTTAAATCAAACCTCATTTGATACCCAAAAACACTTTTCGTTCCTGTTCCTGTTCGATCGCTTTTCTCAACTCCATGATCAAGAACATGCTGCATTAAATCTAAATATTGCTTCATTATATCTACTATTTCTTCAGTAAATTTCTAGAAAAAGAAATTAGAAAGAAAGGTTTTGGCACTTAAGTAATCAACAGGTGTTAAAAACTAGTGAGTTTTATTTTCTAAATCAGATTGAGTTGCTCTTAAATGCTTTTAATTGGCAAAAAAAATAGGCGACTTTTAAAAATTGAGTGTTTTTTTGATGAAAAAGAATTCACTAATTGGCTTGTCTTTTATTAATCTCGTCTCTAATCAAAGAGGCTCTTTCATAATCTTCTTTTTGAATGGCGTCATTTAAGAGTATTTCCAAATCATGAATTGATTTTTTACTTAAATCACTAGATTTATCATCGACCAAATCAGAAATTTCCTCTTCCACACTACCTTCGCTTTCAAAATCAAGCGACTCTGACTCTTCATCAAGTATAATACCCGCGGATGAGAGAATAAATTCAAAAGTAAAAACAGGACAATTAAATCGAACTGCTAAAGCAATAGCATCTGAAGTTCTTGCATCAATTTCTACTTCTTTTCCCGCTTGATTACAGATGAGTTTAGCAAAGAAAATTCCTTCTACTAAATTGTATATAATCACTTCTTGTACCTGGATTTCAAAAGTTGACGCAAATGTTTTGAATAAATCGTGTGTTAAGGGTCTACTTGGTGTCATGTTTTCTAACTCAATGGCTATTGCCTGAGCCTCAAAACCACCAATAATAATGGGCAGTCTTCTATTACCTTCTTTTTCACCAAGAACTAGTGCATAAGCACCAGATTGTGTTTGGCTGTATGAAAGACCTATTATTTCTAACCCAATTTTATTCATCTACTCAATTTTCTGACTGCAAGAATACAAAAAACAAGAATAAAAACCCTAACAAAACATAAAGTTAAAGTTAAAGCTTGTATAATTCATCCCTTTGCTGATTTTATTGCAGCTGTAAGCTTTGGCACCACATCAAATGCATCTCCTACAATTCCGTAATCAGCAGCTTTAAAAAATGGTGCTTCTGAGTCTGTATTAATTACAACTATTGTTTTGGATGAACTCACACCCGCTAAATGTTGGATTGCTCCTGAAATTCCAATAGCAATGTACAGGTTAGGAGAAATCGCAATCCCTGTTTGACCTACGTGTTCATGGTGTGGTCGCCAACCAATATCAGAAACAGGTTTAGAGCATGCAGTTGCTGCTCCTAACGCATTTGCTAAATCTTCAATCATATCCCAGTTTTCACTTCCTTTTAAACCTCTTCCAGCGGACACTACTAATTCTGCATCAGGAAGAGAGACTCCTTCTGTATTTCTATCAAATGATTTGTGCTTTAATGAATCGTCATCATTTGATGTGCTTATTGACTCAATAGAACATTCTACTTTTTTTTCATGGACTCCAAATGAATTTGGAGACACGACAACAATGTTTTTATCATTTGCTAGTTCAACATTTGCAAATCCTTTTCCTGAAAATGCTTTTTTCTTTAATGTTATGGGATTGTTAGAGGATGGTAAGTCAATGACTTCTGTAATTATTCCAGCATTTATTTTTACCGCCAACCTTGATCCAGAGGCTTTTCCTTCGGTTGATCCACAAAAAATTATTGTACTTGCGTTTTCATTTTTTGCAATGTCAGACAATATTGCAGATACTTTTTGATGATTTAAATAATCATGGCCGTCGATTTTACAAACTTTTTCTAATCCAACTGACCCCACTTTTTTTATTTCGTCTTCAGTGATTTTGCCGATAACGATTCCTTTGGCAGATGCTCCGGTTTTTTCTGCATAAGCAACTCCATATGAAGCTGCCTCCAGTGCATTTTTCTTAACAGTTCCATCTGTGTGTTCTATGTATATTAAGATTGACATGTTTTGTTTTTTTAGTGTTAAGTGTGTTTTTTAAGTAGTACAAAATGGTTTTGTATTTTTTAAATAACTTTTGCTTCGTTTTGTAAAAGAGAAACAAGTTCTTCAACATTATTGGCATCAACTAATTTGCATGCTGCTTTTTTGGCCGGTGTATCATAGTTTACAACTTTTTGATTTGTACTAGTCCCGCTAGCAGCAATTACATGTAATGGTTTTGATCTTGCTTGCATAATTCCTCGCATATTTGGAATCCTTAATTCACTTTCTTCTACAAGGCCTTTTTGTCCACCCAAAACAACGGGAAGAGTAGCTGATAAATCTTCTTTCCCCCCATCTACAACTCCTGTAAGTGATGCTTCATTTCCATTAATTTCTAAACCTATGCATGGTGAAACAGACGGTATATTTAAAAGTTCACCTAATGCATGTGGAACAACAGCGCTATTGTAATCAATGGATTCTTTACCAGTAATTATTATATCAAAAGGGTTTTCCTTAACGTAGCTAGCTATCTCATTAGCAACTTGGATGGGGTCGTTTGCCATTGTATCAATTCTTACGGCATCATCGGCACCAATTGCTAATGACTTTCTTATAATTGGATCATTGGTAGCAGGTCCAACATGAATTACTGTAACCGTAGAACCTGCATTACTTTCTTTAATTTGTAACGCTTTTGTAAGTCCAAATTCGTCGTTCGGATTAATTACAAATTGAACTCCAGTACTGTTGAACTCAGTGTTATCGTTGCTAAAACTTATTTTGGTTGTAGTATCTGGTACACTACTTATGCAAACTAGTATTTTCATGATGTGTTAATTTATTAAAATGCAATGTTGGTTATACGATGTAACTCACTAAAAGGTTTTAAAAAAAAACAGAGTTTAATGAAGTGAAAATTTGGTTTTGAACGTTGTATTTTTTCTACGTTGTATTTTGTGTGAAAAAGTAGAAATAAAACCATTTAAATTGTTAAATTTGAAATTCCAAACAGTCGATTATGAAAACATTACAATTCAGAGAAGCCCTTAGAGAAGCAATGAATGAGGAAATGAGGAATGATAAGGATATTTTTATTCTAGGAGAGGAAGTTGCTGAATATAATGGGGCTTATAAAGTGACACAGGGAATGCTTGATGAGTTTGGTCCTGAGCGCGTTATCGATACCCCAATTGCTGAAAACGGGTTTACAGGAATAGCTATTGGTGCAGCAATGAATGGACTTAAACCTATTGTAGAGTTTATGACGTTCAATTTTTCTCTGGTTGCGATTGATCAAATCATTAATGGAGCAGCGAAAGTTAATTTAATGAGTGGAGGTCAATTTCCTTTACCAATTGTATTTCGTGGCCCAACGGCTTCAGCAGGTCAATTGGGTGCGCAACATTCTCAGGCTTTCGAAAATTGGTATGCAAATACTCCTGGTTTAAAGGTAGTAGTTCCTTCAACGCCTGCGGATGCAAAAGGACTTTTAAAAGCTTCAATACGCGACAATGATCCTGTTATATTTATGGAAAGTGAGCAGATGTATGGAGATAAAGGTGAGGTTCCAGAAGGAGAATACATTATTCCGTTAGGTGTTGCTGATATAAAAAGAAAAGGTGAAGATGTAACAATTGTAACATTTGGTAAAATATATCATAGAGTAGCTAAAGCTGCAGAACAATTGGCTGGTGAGGGAATTGACGTAGAAATTGTTGATTTAAGAACTGTTCGGCCTATTGATTATGCAACAGTAATTGATTCTGTTAAAAAGACGAATAGGTTAGTTATTGTTGAAGAAGCATGGCCATTGGCATCAATTTCAACAGAAGTTGCATACAAAGTGCAGCGAGAGGCTTTTGATTATTTAGATGCTCCTATTCAAAGAGTAACCATGCGAGATGTACCAATGAGTTATGCAGCAAATTTAGTTGAGGCAACTTTACCAAATGAAAGCAGAATTATTCAAGCGGTCAAGACGGTTTGTTATGAAGCGGAAACGAACGCGTAAATTCATTTGAAAAAGCCGTTTAAATAAGATCTCCTATTATCGTATTGTTTTTTAAATTTGATTTGTGAAAAACTAAGGGTTGGTATGTAGAACATAAAACGCATTCCTGAGTATTTTTATATAAATTCCAATTTAAAATTATGCGAAAGCTCCTAATAGCTTTATCCAGTTTACTATTAATAGGTATAATAGCTTATTTCTTAATTCCTATTCAGCCAAAAAATAAAAGTCTTGGGTATTCTGAGGCTTTGAATGCTATTTCTCCAAAAGCATCATTTATTATCCGTTCTAATGATGTTATTCATAAATGGAGTGATTTATCCAATACAACCATAGGAAAGTCATTGAATAAGTTCAAAAGTTATTCCGCAATTCAAACTATTTTTTCTAGGATTGATTCAGCTCAAAATGAAATGATATCATCTTTTTTCAATCAACAAGTTTTTATTGCTGGTGTTCTTACGGCGGGTAATCAATTAAATCAAATTATTGCCCTAGAAAACGGAGGGGCAACAAAAGAACAGATTAAAAGTTGTATTGAATCCATTATTGGTTCTGAAGCCTCGAGTTCTAAAGAGTACGAAAATCATACCATAGATGTTTATCTGTTGAATGAAACTAAAATCAGTTTTGCGCATGTAGGAAATGTAGTGTTATTTTCTACTTCGAGTATTTTAATTGAAGAAGGAATTAGGCAATTATATGCAGATGTGCATCTTCCTGATGATTTGGGGTTTAAAAAACTGCTAAAAACCGCGGATATTAGAGCAGATGGTAACTTTTTTATCAATTTTAATCAAATTGGAGGTTGTTTGAATCTTTATGGAAATAGCCATGTTGATTTTTCTAAATCATTTAATCAATTTGGAGGTTGGGCTGAGTTGGATTTGAATTCTAGAGACCAAAGTTGGATGTTGAATGGTTTTAGTTTTATTTCGGATTCTACCTCCAGTTACTTGAATTCCTTTTCTGGCGAAATAGCACAATCCTTGAATGTAAGCTCTGTACTTCCCGAAAATACAGGAGTTTTGAGTTATATAAGTTTTTCAAATTTTGAATCGTACAAAATGAAATACGATCAATACTTATCTCAAAAACAAATTCTATATACCCACCAAAAGAATCTTTCAAATATTAACAAAAAGCACAACTTTACTGTAAAGGAAAGTTTTTACAATTGGATAGGCGATGAAATAGCTTTGTTCACTGTAAGTGGCGATGAAACATCTTTTAAGAAGAATTCAGCATTGATTATAAAAATTGCTGACCTTGATAAAGCTAAAGAAGGGTTAAGGAAAATTCATGAGAGTACAGGGATAAGTAATGAAGTTCAATATCAAACATTGTTAATTAATGATTTGGGACTCATTAATTTTTTCCCACTTGTCTTAGGAGATGAATTCAAATCTATCTCAGGGTCAAAGTATTTATTGGTTGAAGATTATGTGATTTTCGCAAATGATGAAAGTGTGCTTAAGCACATTGTTAATTTTTATTTACGTGGTAAAACCTTAATTAAAAACATTCAATTCAATCAATTTTATAGTCAGTTTTCAGGGGAGTCTAACCTTTTTTATTATTATAATTTTAAGTTGGCCAATAATTATTTTGGGTCATTTTTGAAAGGTGATCAATTAGAAAGTTATAAAACCAATCAAGATAGTTTAAACAAGTTACAGGCTTTTGGTTTTCAAATCAATGCAAATAAAAAGTTGTATCGCACTAATGCGTATATCAATTATAACTCCAACGAAGCTTCTCAAAATATCTCACTTATAGAAGTTAAATTAGATACCACTTATTCAATCCGCCCATCAATTGTAAAAAACCATTACACCAACGAAAAAGAACTTTTGATTCAAGACGACAATAATATGCTGTATTTAGTAAATAATGTGGGTAAGGTAATTTGGAAAAAAGCATTAAAAGCACAAATTGTAGGTACTATACAACAAGTGGACAGGTACAAGAATAATAAGCTTCAATATACTTTCGTTACAAAAAATAAAATTCATCAAATTGATCGCAAAGGTCGTGATGTGACAGGTTATCCTGTTGAACTAAAGGCATCTGTAACCAAGGGTTTGGTTGTTTTTGATTACGATAAAAACAGAAATTATAGAATGTTGGTTACGCAAGGTAAGCATATACATAATTTCAATATTGATGGAGAAATTGTACAAGGCTGGAATTTTAAGCCTGGAGCTGATGTAGCTATTGAACCTAAATTGATTCAAATTAAAGGGAAAGATTACATTGTTTTATCAGATGAATCAGGAAAAGTTAGGGTGCTGAATCGAAAAGGGGAAGATCGTGTGAAATTAAACAATCAATTTCCTTTCAATACAAAGAATTATTCTGTTTGGAAGAACAATGCATTATCAAACTCTGGTGTTTTAGGTACAGATACAAATGGAACAATTTACTTTTTAAAATTAGCAGATGAAATGGAAACCTTTGCGGTAAAATCTTTTGATGGTGACTTTGATATCGAGTATAATGATTTTAATGGTGATGGTGCTTTAGATTTTGTAATTTTTAATGACCATAGTGTTCAAGTATTCAAAAACAATAAAAAAATAGAAACAACTATTGCTGATGTTGAATTTAAACCCGCCTATGGTGTTGAAACATTTCAGCTAAGTGAGAATAGAACTGTAAATATTTTAACAGATAAAAAAGAAATGAAAATTTACGGATATGATGAGAAAGGTAATTTATTAAATAGTTTTCCAGTAGAAGGAGTTTCACCTTCTTTGGTCACTGATATTGACAACAATAAAAGTTACGATTTAATTGTGGGAGATCAATTGGGTAGCTTATACATTTATTCATTAGGAAATTAATAGATAAAACCTCTATGCAAGACAATAGTTAAGAATCTCTTGCCTAGAAGCATCCTTAAACAGCTTAAATAAACACAAACATTCTTATTATAGAACCTATGGAACTAAAAGTGTTACAAAAAGAAGTCGATCAATGGATTAAAACAATTGGTGTTCGTTATTTTAATGAATTGACTAATCTTGCAATTCTTACCGAAGAAGTGGGAGAGTTGGCTAGAATTATAAGTCGAAAATATGGCGAACAATCGTTTAAGAATCCAGAAGAGGAGAAGAATTTAGCTGATGAAATGGCAGATGTTTTATGGGTGCTTGTGTGCTTGGCGAATCAAACAGGTGTAGATTTAGAGGATGCAATTCAAAAAAACATAGCTAAGAAAACCAATCGAGATAAAAATAGGCATAAGAATAATCATAAATTGTCTTAAAAAAATTGGTAAAGTATAAGCCGCTTTTTGTTCTAATAATTATTTTTTAATGGAAACTGTATCTTTTTTCAAACAACTGCATTATAGTTGTACACACTACCTATACACATATATAATATACACACGAGTATATTGCTAAGCTCCAGTTCATCTGGAGCTTTTTTTATTGTAATATTCTAGGGTTGAGTCAAATTTATACCGCTTAGTATTTTGAAAAACATACAGTACAAATTTAAAAGAGTGATGTATGCTTATCGAATTAAACTTACAATACCTACTTTTTCTTTCCACTTTCGAGTATGTTTTAACATATAACGAAGTTTGTAAACGTATACGTCTTGGGGTTGAGGATTTCCATTAATTGTTCCGTCCCAACCTGAGGTAAGATCTGTAGTTTTAAAAGCAAGATTTCCCCAACGATCATATATAAGGAGTTGATATTCTTGCAATATTTCACTGTGAGCTTTAAAAACTTCATTTTTTCCATCACCATTAGGGGTAAATGTGTTGGGTATAAAAATCGGAAAGATAACTTTTACAACAATTGAATCGGTAAATTGACAACTTTCATTGTCATTATAAGTGAAGTAATAGGTAATATCTTTATCTGGAGAACCATTAACTGAATTACAATTGTTACAGTTTAAAAAATCATTAGGTGTCCATGAATATTGGTAATTGGCGTTTAATTCAGCAGAAAAACCTTTGCCAAACTGAATGATGTATTCGTCTTCTATATTTTGTGGAGGACTAGGGATAACATCTATTTTTACAGTATCATAAGCAAAACAGTTCCCTTTGTATATGATGCTTGTATAGAGTTGACTCTCTTGCGGATAAATAATTATTGAAGAATCGTTTGGGTTGTCTTCTAGTTCGGGAGAGGTCCATAAATATTCATCTCCACCATTAAGAAATAGGTTAATTCGAGAACCTGCACAAACAAGAGTGTCGGGAGTAGAGGTTTTGTCAATCGTATTAATTGTTATATTAAATGTGTCAATTGAACTCCCACATGAACTTTCTGTTATTATGTAATAAGTATCTTGCTTATTTTGCGGAAAATAAATCGAGTCGTTTTTAAGTTCAAAAGTTTTTTTATTGAGTTCACTAATTACATAATCAGAGTCACTATAGAAAAAGTAACTGGGAGATTCTTCTTCACAAGCAGTGTCTCCGATTGATGAGCTTTTTGGTGGATAAAAAACTGGTATTTGAACTTTTGTAGTATCTGCTCCACAGTCATTGGTGTATTCTACAAAATATTCGGTTGTACTATCGGGTTGAACGGTTATACTAGAACCTTGTTCTAAATAAGTTGAATTTTCGGACCACCAAGTATAGTTGTCATCTGATGGTCCACCAATAGAATGAATAGTTAAACTATTGTCTGCACATATAAATGTATCAATATCAATATTGATGTCTGGGATTTGAACTACTTCTACCTTAACGTTCGCAGTATCCGAGTATGGACATTGATTAGAATCAATGGCAATTAACGAGATAACGTATTCTCCTGTATCACTAAAGAAGAATTCACCATCGAATGATTCTGAAATTGAACCATCTGGATAAATCCATTTGTATTCATTTCCACCTGTACTTTCATTGTCAAAAAACACAGGGTCATTTTTACAATGGGCAGAATCTTTAGTAAACTTTATATTAGCAGTTAATTTTGAGATGTCCATTTTGATGATTGCTAAATTGCAATTGTTTGAATTGTTTGTTGTTGAATATGCAGTTGGAGTTACTGGGAAAGCCGATGAAGCACCACATCCTGCGCAAACAGCTTGATATATTGTCCCACTTCTATCAAATCGACTCGTGCCTCCATCAACATGTTCACTTAAAGTAATTCCCCCAAAGTAACTTCCATATTTAAATGAAGCAAAATCTGGTCCTAATAACATGAAATAAAAATCAGATCCGTCTGTATTGCTTTGATGAGCATCTGAAGTAATTGGCATATTTTGTGTCCCTATAATATCACTGTTTACCGAACCTCCCCATCCTGATAGATATACTTCTTTGCAGTTGCTTACCATAAAAGCTCCTGGGACTATATTTATTCTTCCATTACCTGAACCAATTACAGTAGCGGCTTCAAGTGTTGATAAATCTTCGCTGTATTTTTGGAGAAATTGTTTGCTGTTTGTGTTTTTGTATACACCCGCCGTTGTTGGCATGCTCCCCATAGATTGACCAAAACAGTACACTTTGTCTTCAAAATCAACCTCCACAAAATAACTCTGGTCGTATGAACTGGTTCCAACAAATGTACCATTTATAATACTTGAACCATTTGCTGATATTCTAGCAATAAACCCATCAATACCTCCATTATTATTGCTAGCACGTCCATTTAAGGTTAAGTTTGTACTATTACTGCCTCCTGTAATATAAGTTTCTCCACTTGAGTTTTGTTTACTCGCATAGCAGGCATCGTCTCTGCTTCCTCCAAAGTAACTTCCCCAAATAATTGCCGACAAATCTGGATTAAACTTTGCCACGCAACCATCTTGACTACCTCCTCCATAAGTTGTTTGAAAACCATTTGGTGTTGGTAAATCATTACTGGAAGTAACTGAGGATATGAAGATGTTATTTGCATTATCGGTAGTCACCTCACCTCTGTAGTCGTCTGCGTAATTATGCGATAAACCGCTAAGATCATAGGGGTCATTTAAAGCGTCATTTCCACTTCCTCCATAATAGGTGCTTCCTAATATTGCATCACCATTATTACTGAGTTTGGTGATAACTATGTCCGTACCGGATATGAATTCTAAAATGTTACTAGCTAAAACTCCCGTTCCTCCATTAAATGTTTTATCAAAAGCGTTAGGGCTTACTGGATAGTTTATTGAACTTGTTATTCCATAAATAACCAATTCATTGTTTGCATTTACAACCATGCTGTGAGGTGCTTCTAAACCAGAACCGCCAATGTATGTGGAATAAATTAAACTTCTACCATCAGGACTAAATTTTGAAATGGTCATATCAATTTGTCCGCCTCCATATGTGCTTTGAAAACTTCCTAAGGTTGTTGGATAACCTCCATTAAAAGCAATTCCTCCTGCATAAGCATAGCCAGCTTCATCATAAGTTGCTGTGTACCCCCAGTTGTCTAATGTTGCCCCAGTGAACGAAGAAAAGTTTAGTTGAGGATCAATAACGAGTGATTTTGTGATTGTTTGAATTCCAGTTTCAAGAGCAAATGTATTTGAATTTAACTCTCGGAAGTTAGTTGCTATATTTTTCGACGGTTGAGATAAAAAATAAGAGGTTGGGTTTTCATCGGTAATATTTCCAACGCTTGTTTTTAGAATTAACTTTTTAGGGGCGAAATTAATATCTTCCAATCCTAAATATTGAATTTTTATGTTTTCTGGATTAGCAGAAGGATGAAGAATAAAATCGTATTTTATAGAATTTTTTTTGAAGTAAACTTTTAAGTCAATTTTAGGGTATATCTCTTTTAAAGTAATTTCTGAATATGGGTTTAAATTTGAAACCCATTTGTCTGGAGATTTTCCTTGGAAAAGGTTAATGTGAAAAGTTCCTGCTGATTTTGAATCGATTTTTTTGCTGAAATTAGCATTGATAAATTTCACTTTAAATGTATGGCCCTTTATGCGATTACTGTGAAAATGTCCTTGTGCATGATGATGATTACGATGATGATTCGCTTCTTGTTCATGTTTATGCCCGAGAATGTGATCTACTTGATTCGGAGAAAGCACTTTTATCTTGAAACTTCCGTCTTTTTCTATGAAAAATTCACCATAGTTTAGCTTTGTGCTAAAAAGAACATTTTCAGGATGTTGTCCTTTATTTTCTACAAAGAATCCCCTCTGGGAAATCCCCAAAAAATAAGGTAGTAATAAGAATATAGCAAGGCCTTTTTTCAACTCGTTTGTAAAATACTGATTTTGAAACGTATAGTTAAAACATAAATTACACAAATTTGTTACAAAAAAGGCCGGTTTTACCCAGCCTTTTAGAATAAATTAAAATTTAAGCGCTTGCCACTTTTTATGGAATGTTATTAAAGATATTCCAATAAGGGATACCCCAACAAAAAACCACAAAATCATAGGAGGAATATTTCCACTTGGAAAAGCAGGCAAGAAATTATTTTCATTTTCATCCTCATATTCTTTTTCATTTTGTTGCGCTTTTAAACGAGTGATTTTGTTTTCATATTTCTTGGGGTATGCGCTATACCATTCTTTGTTCCACCAAGTAATGTCTTCTAAGTTATCCAGTTCAATATTTCTTCTGTCCAATACTTTTTGATAATATGGAAGGACTTTGTCACAACTTTCATCGTTTATTTTGGCAGGATTTCTCAGTACGTATCGACATTGAAAATTCTCTTTGTTTTTTGTTTCTATGAATGCTAAATCTTGAGGATAGGTTTTTCGATTATATCGAATATGAAGCCTTGTAAAGTGCAATTTTCCTGAATAATTTGCTCCCCAATTGTTTCGAGTGGTTTTTAGCCAATCTACACCTGCGTTTGATAGCTCCTGAGCTGCAGGAGGAGTTGTGTTGCAAGGATCGCATTTTGTGAAATTTTTGCCATCTAGATCCCAAGAGTATTCAACAAATGCAGAGGACTTGTTGTTGGTCCAGGCCTTACTAAAAACACTTTTGTAAAAATCTCCAAAAACATCTCGCACAAATAATGGGACATCTGTGTTGGAGGGCATAACTTGGGTTCTGTAATTCGACGTTTCCACACGTCCATTTTGAGTTAATGCATATACGATTAAATCTTGGTTTCCATTTGAGTTGGCCATTCCTAGTCGGATGGGTAGCATGAATTTTTTATGCGTAAAAGAGATTTGAAGTGGACTTAGATACTTTCCTCTTCGATTGTTCAAACGTTTTGTATTTACTTTTGCTACGAAAAATTTCATGTCGTCTTTGATATAAGGATTGAGTACCTCATTGGCTTTTTCTGGGATTTTATAACCGTTATCTGTTAACCAATTTTTCAGTCCCGATGATTCTGTTGCAGAGAGAATTAAAATGTCGTATTCTCCAATTTCATATTCAGCTTCAATGGTAACCCCTTCATACTTATTTTTATCTTCTTCTATAATTGCGTCATTTAAGTTGGAAGACGCGTTAAAGGAGTACATAGATTTAAAAACTCTATTTTTCCAACAAGGATTTTCGTCATAATATTCTGCCAATCTTGGAGCGGAATAACCGTCAAATCGTTCAAATAAATCCTTTCGGACCACTTTGATGTCGTTTTCCCGCAAAACAACAGGGACGGGTACTACCATGGCGAATTCTTTAAAATCGCCTTCGTAGTCATTGGCCATAGTAATCGTGTTTTTTTGAGTAGATGAATTCCGAACCATGATAACTTGTGAGGATTTATTAAATAGTTTTCCGTCTGCTTTTGCTACATAAAATCCGCAGAAAGCTTGTGCTGAGATTGTACATGCCGTAAGGGCAATTCCGAGTAGTTTGATCTTTTTCATTGTATTGATTTTTGATTGTTAGATGTCCATTGAAAAGATGGAGTTGAATTTATATTATTTAAAAATGGAGTTAAGGGAGATATGAAAAATAACACCCAAAACGGGGCAGAAGACAGATAGTGAAATTCCATCAAGTAAAAGGATAGTAAAGCAACTATTGACGACCAAATTGCTCGTATTGTGTTATTGTTTGGAGTGGTTCGCGGGTCGGTAATCATAAAGAAACTAAACAGCAGTAATGACCCGCTGGTGAACTTATGCAGAACAAAGTCCATTGGCCACCCCAAATACAGATTCAAATAAACAGTTTCAAGAATAAATAATGTAGATAAGAAAACAATTCCATTCATAAGTTGTTTCACTTTGATAAGTACCAGCCATGAAAAGATGCCAATAATCAAAATATAAAGGGAAGAACTTCCCCACTGACCGGGGGAAATCCAAGCATCTCCTGTGAGCATAATTGTTAGGATGATTCCAAAATTTACAGGATTAAAAATATGCTTCCCTTTATGTTTTATAATGAATTTTGATGCAATTGTAATTATTGCAGCTAGGATGTATGTTTTAATGCTATTTGCTCTTAATAAAAGAAGCAGACCCAATCCTGAGATAATAGCACTTAGTAATGATGTGTAGGATAGGTTAAGTTTTTTTATGGCTAAAAATTGAGTTCCAGTAACCGTAAAAAATAGTATAGAGACTACGAAAAGATTAATTTTCCATTCTAAAAAGAACAATCCAAAAATCAGAAAGCTTCCAAGAAAAATGATTTGAAAAATTCGGGGGTCTTTAAGCTTTAAAATTAAATTCATCTCAAGTGCATTTGAACTTAAGATGCATTTTGTTTATTTATTCCATAAATGGGAATGTGATTTTTTTATGCAATATGCAGGATACATGAAATTCAGTTGTTTATGTCCTTGATTAGTAGTTGGTTATTTAATTTTTTTTTCAAATGATAATTTTAAAAAATTAACGTATTTATTCAGAAAAGTATTTAAAAAAGTACGGAATGGTTTCGATTCCTTTGTAAAAATTGAACAGACCGAAATGCTCGTTTGGAGAGTGGATGGCATCCGAATTCAAACCAAATCCCATTAAAATGCAGTTAGAGTTTAATGTGTTTTCAAAGAAAGAAACGATAGGTATACTACCTCCTTGACGAACGGGAATTGGAGATTTACCGAAAGTAGTTTTCATAGCTTTACTCGCAGACTTGTAGCCTTTAGAAGTTAAGTCGGTAACAGCAGGTTCTCCACCGTGGTGAGCCATTACTTTTACCTTAATGGATTTTGGAGCGATACTTTCAAAGTGCTGTTTAAAGAGTTCCGCTATTTCGTTACTGTTTTGGTTGGGGACCAAGCGCATCGAAATTTTTGCATATGCTTTTGATGGGAGTACTGTTTTTGCCCCTTCTCCTGTGTATCCACCCCAAATTCCATTTACGTCTAATGTCGGCCGTATTCCTTGTCTTTCAAGAGTTGAAAAACCTAATTCGCCATACTCTTCTTGAACATCTAGTCCTTTTTTAAAAGATTCTAAATCAAACGGTGCTCTTCCCATTTCGACTTTTTCTTCCTCACTAACCTCAACTACCTTATCATAAAAACCGGGAATTGTAATCTGATTTTTTTCATTGGTTAACGAGGCAATCATCTTACAAAGTATATTTACTGGATTTGCTACAGACCCCCCAAACGTGCCAGAGTGTAAATCACGGTTTGGACCCGTAACTTCTACTTCCATATAAGCCAACCCTTTTAATCCTGCGGTAATTGAAGGATGATCATTACTAATCATATGCGTATCTGAGATTAATATTACATCATTGGAAAGTAAATCTTTATTGTTCAGAACAAATGCCTCTAAGTTTTCACTTCCAACTTCTTCTTCTCCCTCAATAAGTACTTTTATATTGCATGGAACCTCATTCGCTTCTATCATACTTTTAATGGCTGCAAAGTACATATAGAATTGTCCTTTATCATCCGCTGCACCTCTTGCATATATTTTTTCATTTTTAACAACAGGTTCAAAAGGAGGAGAGGCCCAAAGTTCTAATGGGTCTGGAGGTTGAACATCATAATGTCCATAGATTAAAACAGTTGGAAGAGAATCGTTTTTTATGAATTCTCCGAAAACAACAGGGTGTCCTGCAGTTTCATATATTTTAGCGTTTTGTAAGCCAACTGAATCCATTGCTGATTTTACCCATTCAGCACATCGTTTTGTGTCGTGATCGTAACTAGAATCTGCACTGACTGAAGGAATTTTTAGTAGCTCTATGAGTTCATTTAAAAATTGTTGTTTTCCTTCTTGAATAATCTTTTGTGTTTGCTCCATACTTAAAATTAGGGTTTAACAGATAGAACACAAAAGGTGTCTAAACTATTTTAGCTATTAATTTTTGATTGTCAATTAATGTGGTTTTAAGAAACAAAAAAGCCTCAGTAAAACTGAGGCTTTATAAAGTGAATTGAAACTTCCAGTTAATCCAGGTTAGGTTGAGGAGTTAATCGTAAGTATGGCTTAACTTCTGTATACCCTTTAGGGAAATTTTCTGCGATTTGTTCAGTAGCGACTGCTGGAACAATAACACAATCGTCACCATTATTCCAGTTCGCTGGAGTTGCAACTTTGTGGTAAGCTGTTAATTGTAAGGAGTCAACAACTCTTAGTAGCTCATCAAAATTTCTACCCGTTGATGCAGGATAAGTAATCATTAATTTGATTGTTTTATCTGGAGCAATTACAAAAACCGATCGTACTGTTAAATTGGATAATGCATTCGGGTGAATCATATCATACAATTCAGCAACATTTTTATCCTCGTCTGCAATAATTGGGAAATTAACAGTTGTATTTTGTGTTTCGTTAATATCTTTTACCCATCCATTGTGCGAATCAAGGCTATCTACCGAAAGTGCTGCTACTTTAACATTTCTTTTGTCAAATTCAGCTTTATATTTAGCAACTGTTCCTAACTCAGTAGTACATACTGGAGTATAGTCAGCAGGGTGCGAAAATAAAATACCCCAACCTTCTCCTAACCAGTTGTGAAAGTCTAATTCTCCTTCAGTTGATTTAGCTTTGAAATTTGGCGCAATATCGCCTAGTTTTAGTCCCATAGTATGTTCTTTTAATTGTTTTGTCAAACATAGGAACTTTGTTTGAATTTTTGATGTATTAATCGTAAAATACCAAAAAAAAGCCTCGACGATTTCGTCGAGGCTTTTGTATTGATTTTAATTCGATTATTAAATTGATTCAGCTAAAACAATAACTTTATTATTGTTCATTTCAACAACACCACCAGAAATTGTGTACTCTTGAGTTTGACTTTCTGTATCAACAACTGTCATCTTTCCCGTTCCTAATGCGGAAACTATGGGTGCATGATTGTTTAAAATCTGAAATGAACCATCAATTCCAGGAAGAGCAATTGAAGTGATTTCTCCTTCATATACTTTACTGTCTGGTGTTACAATTTCTAAATTCATTGTGAAATGTTATTGTTTAATTAACCTTTATTATTAGCCATCATCTTATTTCCTTTCTCAATTGCTTCTTCAATAGAACCAACTAAGTTGAAAGCAGCTTCTGGGTATTCATCAACTTCACCATCCATAATCATATTGAATCCTTTAATTGTGTCTTCAATTGGAACTAAAACACCAGCTAAGCCTGTAAATTGTTCCGCTACATGGAAGGGTTGTGATAAGAATCTTTGAACTCTCCTTGCTCTATGTACAGCCAATTTATCTTCTTCAGATAATTCATCCATACCTAAGATTGCAATAATGTCTTGCAATTCTTTATATTTCTGTAGTAAGTTTCTTACTTTTTGTGCTGTATCGTAATGCTCTTCACCAACAATTTCTGCTGTCAAAATTCTAGAAGTTGAATCCAATGGATCAACCGCAGGATAAATTCCT
>JBJKXR010000029.1:0-27731 GCA_045561495.1 Flavobacteriales bacterium
ATTTAATTTTTTGGTTTGACATTAAAACCAACAGTCAAAAATTACTTGAACTGTAAATAAAATTAAATAGAATCTCGAAAAGATATTTCTGAAACAATAGGATAGTGATCACTCAATTCCTTATTGACCAAATGAAAACTATTTGTTTGTAAGTCCGGAGACGTCATGATATAATCAATCCTCATAAACGGATAACCACTTGTATGCGTTACTCCTAAACCTCGTCCAGACGCTAGAAACGCATCACATAAATTACTCGTTAATTCATCATAAACATAGGATAGCGGTATTTCATTCAAATCTGCACAAAGTATTATAGGATAGGGACTATTTATAATTTGATTATTTACCAACTCAAGCTGTTGTGCTCTTTTTTTAAATCCTTCATTTAATCTACTTGCCAAATCCTTCGTTTTTCGAAGATTTATAGTTTCAATGGTGCTATCCTTCAGTCCTTTTATATATTTATACTGTTCTCTTCCAAATTTAAAACTTTGAAGGTGGACATTTAAAATCCGTATTGTATCCTTACCCTTTTTTAAATCACTTATTAAAATCCCATTATTTTGGGTGTTTTTAAACGCAATAAATTTTTTATTAATAATTGGAATTTTTGAAAATGTTGCCATGCCATAATGGCTTCCTTTTTCTTTAAAACTATAGGCGTCATTTACATACTTATAACCCTGTTTTTTTCTAAATTCTTTTTTTGTTTTGTAGGTACCTAATGGTTGGTTAAAAAACTCCTGGAAACAAATTACATCTGGATTCTCAAAGCGAATTGATTTGAATATACTATCCAGTATTAAACCATCATCTTTTCTTTCCTCCCAATCCGACCATGCCTCTCGTTGAACCCAATTATACACATCGAACAATCGAACATTATAACTCATTACCCGAATATCTCCACTCTTCTGAAAGAAATTTAATGCGTATGTATTCTTTAATCCGATAAGTCCAACTAATAAAAACCCACCGGAAATAAGCCAGTATTTCTTTTTGTAAAATACAAGGAATAAATACGACATGTTTAGCAAAAGCCAAACAGGTGCAGAGTAAGCTATAAATGGTGCTAAGCTAAATGTATTTGGAGATATTTTTGTTATAAATAATCCAAGAACAATCATAGCCCCTGAAAACCAATAAACAAATTTGAATATCTTTTTTATAATTTTTTTCACTTCTCGTAATTCGACCGCAAAAATAATGCTTATGTAGTTTTGATACAATTAAAGCTGGACATTTTACATCGAACCATGAAAGAACAAATAAAAATTATTCTACAATACTATCCCTAATATCAGTAGTTTTAACTTGAATTTTTTTGAATAACTCCTCAGATATATCAACTTTTAAGACTTCTACCAACTTAGTTTTTTCATTTGTTTTGGTTGAATTTTCATAGTTTAATTGAACAAAATCAAAAATATCTACTAGCTTTTTTAGTTCAGCAATTAAATCTTCAAACTGCGCGTCATGGCAATCTTCTAGCATTTTAACCAAATTTGATAATGCAGGTTTTTGTTCTCCAATTTTCTCCCATACTACTGAAGCTTGATTTGAATCCGTTTCTAAATTAACCGCAATATACAAACCCTCTAACCAGGCTCCTGCTAGAATTGCTTTTGCTATAATAGGCCTTTCATTATCTTGCAAATACAAATCGGTATCCACATATGTTGAAGAAACAATATCAATCAATGAATCTTTATTGCTCATATTTTCTTCCAGACGCATCATAACCTCTTCCGTAAAAACGCCTTGTATATTTAACTCTTCAGAAATGGCCTGAGCAGACCCCATAAATTTCATAGCCTCCTGAGGGTAATCAAACATGCTGGTAAAACTTAAATCGGCAAAATAAACACCTAAATTTAAAGCCCTCGTATAATCCGTAACATAATTTGAAACAGCATTCGGGTTGTTCAATATTTCCACATCATAAACCGCTTTTGTTTCATGCAAAATATCAGCCATTTCTACAGGTGATGGAACTGCATAAACAACTTTTGAAGCAGTCTTCAACTCTTTTAAAATTCTAGTAGAAACAATTCTTTCCTCCTCGTCCAAAGGAGTTTCTTCTTCGGTAAATATATCTAAGGATCGGTTATCTTGGTTGTCTCCCCCACAAGCTAAAACTAGAATTACTACAATTGAATAAATTAGTTTTTTCATAAACATCCAGATGCTAAAATTAATTTACTGCGTTTAAACAATATAGTTTCATTTAATCAACTGTAAAACTATTATAATTTCCTTAAACTAAAAGAGTATAAAACTATTTTATACACATCCAATACAATCCATAACTCAATTGACATTTAACCCAGGTAAAAAAAATGAGTTAAATCATAAAAAGACTTCTTTAACAGTGTCAAACAAAAAGTTTAGGATAATGCTTAATTTTGCTCTAAGAGCGATCGTGATGACCATGGCCGATTGTAATTTACAAAAAAGTATGTCTAAAATTTCAGCAGCCATAATAACTTACAACGAAGAAAAAAATATCAGCAGGTGTATAAATTCTCTTATTGATATTGCTGATGAAATTATTGTAGTTGATTCTGGTTCAGAAGATAAAACACAAGATATTGCATTACAACTAGGCGCTAAAGTCATCATCAATAAATTTGAAGGACATATTCAACAAAAGAATTTTGCGATAACTCAAACATCAAATGATTGGGTAATTTCCTTAGATGCAGATGAGGCTTTATCTAATGAACTAAAAAAATCATTGATTAAAATAAAAAAGAACCTAGAGGGAAACGGATATAAATTTAATAGATTAACCAACTATTGCGGGAAATGGATAAAATATTGCGGTTGGTATCCCGACACAAAACTTAGGCTATTTAAAAAGGGTAAAGGATGTTGGAGTGGAAAAAACCCACACGACAAATATGTTTTAAATAGTGGAAAAGAAACGCATTTAAAAGGGGATATACTTCACTATACTTTTTATGAAGTAAGGGAGCACAAAGCACAAATTATAAAATTCTCAGACATTGCTGCCCAATCGCTTTTTGAATCAAACAAAAAATCGAATTGGACCCTCATCATCGGTAAAACTATTTTTAAATTCGTTCGAAATTATTTTTTAAAATTTGGGTTCTTGGATGGAGTTACAGGGTTTCACATATGCAGATTATCTGCACACGCAACTTATTTAAGATATTATAAACTATTAAAGCTGCAAAAAGATAATGTCTAAACTCCCTACTATACTGCACATATCAACACCAAAAAGTTGGCGGGGAGGTGAACAGCAACTGGCATACCTATATGAAGAACTGAAACAAAAGGGACTTACTCAATATATTCTTTGCAGAAAAAATAGTGCGATGGCCCAAAAAGGAAAATCCAAAGGTTGGAATATTATAGAGTGCCGTAAAACAATTGCGGTCGATCCATTTTTTGCGCGAAAAGTAAAATTAGTGTGTAAGCAAAAGAAAATAGATATTGTTCATGCACACGATTCTCATGCACATTCATTTGCCGTTATATCTGCCTCTTTATTCAGTAATAAAACACCTATAGTTGTAAGTCGAAGAGTAGACTTTGCAATTAGCAAGACATCCATTAAAAAATACAATCACGCAAATATTAAGCGTATTCTTTGTGTTTCTGATGCAATAAAAAAGTTAACTGAACCAGATATTATTAATAAATCAATATTAAAAACTATACACTCAGGAATTGATTTAACTAAATTTAAATTGGCTGAAAATAGGTATGAAAAGCTTCATAAAGAATATAATATTCCTTATAATATCCCTATAATAGGTAATGTTGCTGCCATTGCACCCCATAAAGACTATTTTACATTTATAAACACCGCTGAAGAACTCATAAAAAGAAATATAAAAGCGAAATTTTTCATTATTGGGACTGGGCCAATGGAAGAAGAAATTAAAAATTACTGTGCTCAAAAAAAACTTAATAAACATATCATTTTCACTGGATTCAGGACAGATATTCATGAAATATTGCCTGAATTTGATATATTTTTAATTACAAGTGAAACAGAAGGTTTGGGAACTTCTATTATTGATGCTTTTGCCTGTAAAGTTCCCGTTGTAGCGACTCGTGCAGGAGGAATTCCTGAAATTGTACAACATGAAAAAAGTGGTTTACTTGCTGAAGTAAAAGATGCCAAAGAATTAGCCAACCAAGTAGAAAGAATTTTAAATGGAAGTTTCAATAAATCCAAAATAATTGCAGAACAACAAGAAGTTTTAAAGAAATTTTCAAAATCGGTAACTGCTGAAAAAACTTTACGAGAATACCTTTCAATAAGGTAAAAATATAATTGGGAGTTATTTTGTTATAGGTGTTAAAAAACCATTAAAATTAAGGAATCTTTCCACAATCTATTCACAATGTTTTTTCGGGCTATATGAGTTCTTATATTTGCTTAAAATCAATGCTATGACAGTAAATTTTAATATTCATGCTGCTGAATGGGAATTTCAAGAAGAACTACCATTTGATATTGTTACTATTAAAGATGAAACTGGAGATTTTAATCTCCCCCTATACGATAGGGATGATAATGAGGCAGGAAAAGTAACGATGAAAAACTGCAGAATTATTGAACTTATTGGTGATGATGATTCTTTTCTTGTTGTTATTGAAACTGCTTTGATTAAGGAAGAAGATATTTTTGATGTTGAAAATACTGACCGGGTTTTTGAATTTGCACTACACCCAGATTTACCTCTTTGGAAAGAAGGAGAAGAAATTGGTGTTTTTTATAGCTGGAAAAATCTTCCTGAAAATTTAAAAGAAATGAAATTTGGTAAATAAAAAATTATGGACGAAATAAAAGACATTCACACTTTGATTAGCTGTGTAGAAAAGTTTCACGATTCCTTTGGGATTTCAAACAACTATAAACCCACTACTCAACTTTCACAAAAAGACATCCAACTTCGTTTTGATTTACTAAAAGAAGAAAACGAGGAGTATATTGATGCTGCTAAAAACGGTGATATGGTTGAGGTAGCTGATGCCTTAGGCGATTTGATGTATATCCTTTTTGGTACAATTATGAAACATGGTATGCAACATAAAATTGTTGAGGTATTTGAAGAAATACAAAGAAGTAACATGAGTAAATTAGGAGAAGATGGAAAACCCATTTATAGAGAAGATGGAAAAGTTTTAAAAGGCCCTAATTACTTTAAACCAAATATTAAATCAATTTTAAATCAATAATATAGAGTCTTTTTTCGTTTAAACTATTATGATATTTTTTTTTAGATACTTTACTTTTTTATTGATCATTGTTTCTCTTGAAAGTTGTTTGGTTTTTAAAGACCTTGAATTCAAAGGTATATCAAGCCATAAGATCGAGGAAATGTCTTTTAAAAATGGAATTAAACTAAACTTGGGGGTGAAACTAGAAAATCCTAATTGGTTTGCCATCAAGGCCAAGGGAGGAGAAGTGCATGTAAAAGTAAATGGTATTAACTTGGGGAAATTTGAAATGACAAAACCAGTGAAAATACCCAAGAAAAGCGATGGTGTTCTCGAAATTGGTATCGAATCTAAGCTTAAAAATCTACTAGGTGGAGGATTACTATCCATAATTTCTATGGCCTCAAAAGGTGGCAAATTAAAACTAGAGTTAGAAGGATATGTGCATGCAGGAGCACTTGGGGTATCTAAAAAAATCAAAGTTTCAACAACTGAAT
This sequence comes from Flavobacteriales bacterium, assembly GCA_045561495.1. GTDB lineage: Bacteria > Bacteroidota > Bacteroidia > Flavobacteriales_C. Next base: position 5,703 of record JBJKXR010000029.1, read on the forward strand.
ATATAGGGCTATAATCAACACGTAATTAATCGTACTTAAAGTACGTGTTTAACCGTAATATTTTTCTACATTTAAGGGCTTATTTAAGTGTTGATTACACCCTATGAAAAATTTAGAAGGTTTGGTGGAAAAATATAAAAAGAAGTGCAATCTTAATTTCACTACCATAAACGACCTAATAATACAGGAAATGTATGACGAACCCTTAAGTAAAAATCAACTCAAGGCAATTCAAAATTTTTATAGAATACGAATCCAGTGCTTGAAGTCTGCCGTTAACGAAACAAGATTTTCTAAAATGACATTTATTACTCGCTTAGCAGCAAATCTAGTTCCTTATAAAGAATTTGTTTAAGATGCATTAAGTTTTTTCCCAAAAAACCTAAATTAACTCAAAAAAAAAGCTCTGAAAGTCAGAGCTAATTTTATGTGTATTTGTTTAATGATTTAATTCAATATTGCATCGACACCTGGAAGCACTTTTCCTTCCAAAAGCTCCAACAGGGCACCTCCTCCTGTAGAGATATAGGAAACCTCATCTGCTAATCCATATTTATTTATTGCAGCAACAGAATCCCCTCCTCCAATTAAAGTAAACGCACCATTTTTTGTAGCCTGAACAACTGAATTAGCAATTGCTTTTGTTCCTTCACCAAAAGCCTCTAATTCAAATACACCTACAGGGCCATTCCACAAAACTGTTCCTGATTTTTCAATTACGTTACCAAAAATCTTTCTGGACTCCGGCCCACAATCTAATCCTTCCCAACCATCAGGAATATGTCCTGCAATAGCCACCTGAGTATTGGCATCATTAGAAAAATTGTCAGCTACTATTGAATCAACAGGCAAATAAATATTAACTCCTTTTTCTTCGGCTTGTTTTAATACATCAAGCGCAGTATCTAAAAAATCATCTTCTACAATTGAATTTCCTATTTTACCCCCTTTTGCTTTTGAAAAAGTATATCCCATTCCTCCTCCAATAATTAAATTATCCACCTTATCCAACATTTGCGTTATAATTTGAATTTTCGAAGACACTTTTGATCCTCCCATAATAGCTGTTAATGGGCCTTTTCCAGATTTAATTGCCTTATCAATACTTTCCAACTCTCCTGCCAGTAATAATCCAAACATTTTATCATTTGGGAAAAACTTAGCTATTATAGTTGTAGACGCATGCGCTCTATGTGCAGTTCCAAAAGCATCATTAACGTAACAATCAGCAAGTTTTGACAATTGCTCAGCAAATTCTTCATCACCAGCAGTCTCTTCCTTATAAAATCTTAGGTTTTCTAGTAAAAGAACTTCGCCCGCTTTCAAATTAGCCGAAGCATTTTCAACCTCTGCACCAATACAATCCGACACAAATTTAACTTCAAGACCTAAGTTTTCAGAAATAGTTGATGCAATATGTTTAAGAGAAAATTTATCTTCAGGACCGTTCTTTGGTCTACCAAGATGAGACATTAAAATTGCACTTCCTCCTTTCTCTAAAATAGTTTTTATTGTAGGAACTGCAGCTCTAATTCTTGTATCATCACTCACATTCAAATCATCATCTAAAGGCACGTTAAAATCAACTCTAACAATGGCTTTTTTTCCTGAAAAATCGTACTCTTTTACACTACTCATATTGGTTAAAATGTTTGTTTTAAAAATAAATACCTAAAGGTTACTAATCAAATTTAAAGAATCTGTTTGGGAATAACTTATGAATGACAATTTAACTTAAATAAAAAATACTAAACATGGAATATTCTACCAAAAATCTAATTAGATATGGCATAAATACAGCTAATTAATTAACTGGAAACTTTATCTTTGATAACATATGTTTTTCAAAGACGTAATCGGACATAAAGACACAAAGCTCCAGCTCATTAAAGGTGTAAAAAACAATAGAATAAGTCATGCGCAATTGTTTTTAGGAGCTGAAGGGAGTGGCAATTTTCAATTAGCGTTAGCTTATGCCCAATACATCAACTGCCAAAATCCAGATGCCACTGATTCTTGTGGCAGATGCTCTAGCTGCATTAAATACCAAAACAAACAACACCCAGATTTACACTTTTTTTATCCAACAGCTGTTGGAAGTGAAGTGAAAGATAAGCCGTCCAGTAGAAAGCTCATTAAGCCTTGGGTCGAATTTATAAATCAAAAAGAATATTTCACTTTAAATGATTGGATGAATCACATTGGTGCAGGAGAAAAATTATCTAAACTAAACATTCTGGATAGTCAAGACATTATTAAAACAATGTCTTTAAAAAACTTTGAAGCTAAATTTAAAGTCATAATTATTTGGTGGCCGGAGAATATGAACATTGAATGCTCCAATAAAATATTAAAGGTGTTAGAAGAACCCAATCCAAACTCTATTTTCTTACTTGTTGGGCATAATACCGATCAACTTTTAACAACTATAATTTCACGAGTTCAAATCGTAAAAACGAAAATATTAAGTGATCATGAAATTATACAAGGACTAATTAAAAAAGAAGGTATTCCGGAAAACTTGGCCAAATCTCTTTCTATAACAGCTAATGGAAACTTTTCAAAAGCATTGGAGTTGGTGAACACACCTGAAAGCGATGAACAATTTATTGATGTTTTTCAAAAATGGATGCGTATTTGTTATGCTGCCGATTTTCTTAAAATTGAAAAATGGGTTAATGAAATTGATAAACTAGGACGAATTGCCCAAAAAAACTTTTTGGAATATGGGTTAAGAATATTCAGAGAGTGTGTGGTATATAACTATGTTACTCCTGAAATGAACAGGTTAAACCAAAAAGAAGAAATTTTTAATGAGAATTTTGCGAAATTCATACATGGCGGAAACATTCTAGAAATCATTGATATTTTCGAACATACCCATACTGCTATTTGGAGAAATGCAAACGGAAAAATAGCTTTTATGAACCTCAGTTTAACCATTTGCAATTTGCTTAAGTCAAAACCCTAATTTGTAAGCATCAAAAAGAAACCCTTAATTGACTCTCATATGATTATTTTATTTGCTGGAAAATATACAGGAGAGTACAATAGAGACAAAATAATTTTAGAAGGTTTAAAAAAACGAAATGATGTTAAAATCATTGAATATAAATTCAATAAAAAAAAGGATTTTAGCCGAGAAAAATTCACCCACCTTAATGAGCAATGCGATGTTATTTACTGTCCTTCATTTTCTCATAAATTTGTCAGATTCATTAAAAAAAGAGCGACAAAACCGGTTGTTTTTGACCCTCTAATCTCTAACTATTTAACCAAGGTTTTTGACTATAAAAATGTAAAAAAACGATCTCCTAGAGCATTTAGGAATTATTTGAAAGATAAAATACCTTTTAATGCTGCCGATATACTCATCGCAGATACAGAACAACACAAAAGATACTACCACAAAACATTTGGTATTCCTCTCAAAAAAATTCACATACTACCTGTTGGGGCGGACACATCCAAATTTAAACCTATTTTAAAGGAACCTAATCATCCTCTGATAATTGGTTTTTATGGAGGATTCATTCCCTTACAAGGAACTAAATTCATTATTGAAGCAGCTAATATTTTAAAGGAAAATAATTCGGTTTATTTTCATCTAATTGGCACAGGATATGAATATGAAAAAATGCAAAAATTAGTTGCTGAATTAAATCTTAAAAACATTCATTTTGACGGCTGGGTCGACTACAATGAACTGCCTGCAAAAATTGCAGGATTTGATATTTGTCTTGGGATTTTTGGAGATACCATAAAAGCAAAATTAGTGGTTCCAAATAAAATTTACCATTATGCAGCAATGGGAAAACCTATCATAACAATGGATTCTCCAGCGATTAAAGAAATTTTCACGGAAAATAAAAACATTGAACTTGTCAAGAACAATGGAAAAGAACTTGCAAATAGAATTTTAAAATTAGCCAGTGATAGAAATAAAAAAATTGAGCTTGGCAAAAATGCAAGAGAACTTGCAGAATCTGAATTTAATGAAGATAAAATCGCAGAGAAATTAGTTGCCATTATTAAAACCACACAAACAAAAAAAGGCATCTAAAATAGATGCCTTTTTAACATTCGAACTATTTTAATTAAACTCTCTAATGTATGCTTCTATTGCACCAGTCATAGACGGAGCATTTGGTGCAGGTGCTGCAATGTTTATTTTTAAACCAGCGTTCATAGCTGCCTTTTTAGTTGTCTCACCAAAAACAGCAATTCTAGTATCATTCTGCTGAAACTCAGGGAAATTTTTAAATAAAGATTCAATTCCAGCGGGGCTGTAAAATACTAAACAATCGTAAAATACATTTTCTAAATCACTTAAATCACTAACAACTGTTTTATAAAGAATTGCTCTTTGATAATTAATTTCCGCCGATTGGAGTTGGTTAGGTATAACTTCTTTTAAAATATCTGAAGAAGGAAGTATGAATTTTTCAGCCTTATGCTTTTTGATTAATTCCATTAATTCCGTGAATCGTTGTCGTCCATGAAAAATTTTTCTCTTTCGGTAAACTACATGTTTTTGCAAATACAAAGCAACAGCCTCGGAAATACAAAAATATTTCATAGAATCAGGAACAGAATATCTTGTTTTCTCACAAATTCTAAAAAAATTATCTACCGCTGTTCTGGAAGTTAAAATAACCGCTGTATAATTAGCAAAGTTAATTTTTTGCTCACGAAACTCTTTTGCATCAACTCCTTCTACATGAATAAATGACCTAAAATCAACTTTCAAATCATGCTTATCACTCAACCCAAAAAAAGGTGACTTATCATTCTCAGGTTTTGGCTGTGAAACCAAAATAGATTTAATTGCTTTCCCCATTAAATTTAATTTTCATTAAGCTAAAATGCTCAATATTGGCTTTGAAAAAACCTTAATTGCTAGCGCAACAGGTATGATTTCGAGGGAGCAAATATACAAAAACGCGTAAAAATATGGAATATTTCCATGCTTTATTCCTACCAAAAACCCATTTATCCACCTTAAAAGAAAATAAACACATGAAATACAAAGAATGATTAAAAAAGATGTTTCCTTTAGAGGAAGACTATAATTGTATATTAATAATAATGGAAATAAAATTAAGCCATACCCTTTATCCCTTATTCCCAATTGACTAAAACTCAAACTAGTTAAACGCTCTTTGTTAAAGACTTTGCCGAGTATTTTTTTGAGACCGTATTTAATTAAAAATAAAAAAACAACTGTTCCTAGTGACAGGAATAAATATCCTGTACTATTGAATGAATTAAAATAAGTTGAATCAGATGAAAGAAAGTTGAACACTAAAATAGCCAAGACAAATAGAAAAAAAATAGTTAGCCATACTCCAGCCTTTTTATTCCTATTGGACTCTAATGCATTCTTCTCATTTAAATTTTTCACACTAATATTAGCCAATAGTATTGTCCTTATATAGAATCTAAAATTATACGAAATAAAAACAAGAAGTAAAAAAAGAAGCAAAAAGCTTAATCCAATTATAGGACTATTAAAATCTTCTCTAACTATAGGTTCGTTTAATTTAATAAGTTCCTTCATCTAAAAAGTGAAAAATCTAGATATTCGAAATCCTAATTTAAACTCTCCATCAGTCCAGGAATCCACTCCAGTATCCAATAAATCTTGAAAAATAAGACCCGATGAATTGGATAAGTTAATGTGAAAAACATGTCCACCCGTTTCCAATTCAATTCCACAGGAAAATGGATGATAATATTCAAAATTAGTACTGTTTCTGAATTCCCCTAAAGTGTGATTATACTCTCCAACAACGGATAATTTCTTCGTTATTCTATAACGGGTACCTAAACCAAAACTAAATAAATCATACTGATCTCTCGGAACAGAAAAATTAGCTACTTGAACAACTAAATTCTTATGAAAATGTGATGCGCTAAACAAGACAGAAAGCCTACTGTTTAATTTACTACCAATAATCAATTGATTAATGAATGAAAATCGATGTGCAATTTTTGAGAAATTTCCACTCGGATCTCTTTTAGGGGTGAACGCAGTATTACTTAAAATTACCGCAGTAATGGGTGTAGATTCTTTTTTTTGTTTTAAAAATTTATACTTTACTAAACCATCAATATTCTCATTGGTTTTACTTCTCCCTATACCAACTTGGAACTCCTCTGTAATACCATAATCGAATGAGAAACGAATATTAGATGCTCTGTCCAAACCGAAAAGAGAATGACCTCCACCCGATTGTCCCCCGATATTTCCAAACCGATGAGAAATTTTAAAATCCAAAACACCTTTTCGTTCAGTTTCTGTAGTATAAGCATTTATAAGCATAGGAGATTTCCAAGTTGCACGAACATAAGAAACCTCATTATCTACCTCAGCCTCAAGAACAGCTAACATGTCATTTTGTGCAAAGGAAATATTCACACAAAATAAAAATGCTAATACGCCTAAAAATCTAATCATTTAGCTACAACCTCTTGATACTCAATAGTAACATTTACTTCAACCACCTCAGCAATACTCTTAATTTTCATAGAAGGAATTTTAACCCCATGATCTGCGACCTGAATCGCAAACTTTGCATCTACGATTAATTTACCATCCTTAACAATAATTTTTCCTTTAATTTCTCGATCCTTTTCAACACCATGAATCTTGAGCTTACCTTTTACGGTTACTGGATAGCTGCCATTCTTTGTAACATCAAAATCTCCTATTATATCGCCATTTAAAGTTGCTTTTGGAAATTTATCCGATTCCATATAATCCTCATTGAAGTGCTCTTGCATCATTGGATTTTTAAAAATGAATGTATTGGGCTTCATCAAAACCACAATTTTTTTCTCTGTTGCATTAAATACAGACTTACTTTTTTTACTTTCAGCGTAAATATCTTCTAAGGGAGCATCCGATAAAAAGCTAATTTTTGAACTCGTAGATTGAAACAGTTGTCCATTAGCAAAAATGGACCCAAAAATCAAGATTAATCCTAATATCTTTTTCATTTTTATAATTTCTATAATTAAACAACAAAATAAACACCTTTTTCGAAATATTCGTATTTATTCCCCAATTCTTTTAACGAAAGAATCCATAAAAACAATTACTTTGCCAAATTCACACAAATTAAAGAAATGGTTTAAACAATCAATTTATCATTTTTATTTGTTTCTTTATAAACAACAATCTTGCAATGAAACAACAAAATTTTAGTGAGCTTTTTGAAGGTTCTATTGAAGGCATAATTATTACAAATGATGCAACCGAAATTGTTTATTACAATTCAATTATTCTGGAAATGCTACCCAATATTCCAAAATCTCCATCAAAAAATGATTTCAACAATTTAATCAATTTAGATTGTGTTTTTGACCAAGAAATAAGCTATAATTTATTTGAGCTTGATCATCTTATTTTAGCAAAAAAAAATAAGTTCTCAATAGGTGAGGAAAATTATTTCTTATTTAGAATTAAAACTTCTGATAAAGATTCTGTTGAAAGAAGGCTTTCTTTTTTTCTGAATAACATTGATGAAATTGTGTACACAGAAAAAATAGTGAAAAATGAAAGAGAAAATATTGGTTATATAAGCAATGGAATTGAAAAAATAACTGGAGTATCATCCGAAGATATGATTCTCCAAAATAAACTACCTTATGAATTTGCATTTGATTCCGACAAAGAGCAATTAAACGAATTCGTGCAAAAAGTAAATCTAAATAAGGAACCTGAAAAGTGTCAGTTTAGAATACAAAACAAACTGAAAAAATTCAATACTTGGGTCGAGTTGTCTATTTATCCTCAGATTTCAAAAAAAGATGACCATTTTGCCAATTTTGGTGTAATTAGAGATATTTCAAAGGACATTGAAGCCGATCAATTACTCAGACAAAGTGAGCTCAAACATCGATTGCTTTTTAGCGAAGCAAACGATGCTATTATAATATTTAAAGATGTTGAAATGGTTGACTGTAATGAAAAAACTCTCTCCATGTTTAATGCGCCTGGATTTGTTGAAATCGCAGGTAGGAAGTTGTATGAATTAATGCCTGAAAAACAACCCAATGGTGAGGATTCTATTCTAAACTACCATTATCACATGCAAAATGCTCTAGCAGGTGAATCACAATTCTTCTATTGGCGTCATTCTAAATTAACTGGAGAACAGTTTGACTGTGAAGTTAGCATTAATAGTTTTACTGTAGAAGCAGACTCTTATGTTCAGGTTATAGTTAGAGATATTACCCAGAGAAAAATTGCTGAAGAACAAAAAAACCAATCTATAAAAAGTTATTTTGAAATCTTCAACTCAAGCTCTGATCTTATCTTTATAGTTGACAGTCAAGGAAAGGTTATTGATGTTAATCAAACTGTTTTAAACATATATGAAACACCTAAAAACTCAATTGTAGGAGAGTCTTTTGACAAGCTAGGTGAATTAAAAATCATCAACGAAGATGATTTAATGAAAATAGGAAAAGCTTGGGCTGGAGAACCTCAAAAATTTGAATGGCATTGCAAAACAAGTAGTGGAAGCAATATTCCTCTTGAAATGATTCTTCATCCAGGGACTTATTTTGGAAAAGAAGTAATTATAGCAAGCGGAAGAAACATTAGTGAAAGACTTGAATACGAAATGATTATGAAAGAAAGTGAATCCCGCTTTAGAACACTCGCTTCCCATGCTCCAATTGGCATATTTCTAACAGACAAACAAGGAAATGCCATTTATGTTAATGATAAATTAAAAGAAATAGCTTACTATCCCAGTGTTGATGGATTCATGGAAAATTGGTTATCAAAAATTCATCCTGAAGATCGTGGGAAGATTCAAACTCATATTGATCTTACTCAAAAAGATAATCATCAGCAATATGAATACAGAGTAGTTCCCAAAAAAGGAAATGAGCGATGGGTGAAAGTTCAAGTCAACTTACTTAAAGACACTAGTGATGAAGTGATTGGTCGTGTAGGGACAATAGAAGATATCACCAAAGAAATTAAATCCGCTAAAATCGCAAAAGAGGCAGAAAAAGATAAATTAAGGGCTGAATTTGCTGAGGAAACAACCAGAAAACTTCAAAAAGAAATTGATGAAAGAATCGCTGCCGAAGAAGAATTAAAATCTGCCAAGGAATTGAACCAATATATTATTGATTCATCAACGGATATGATTATTGCAACAGATATAAATGGTAAAATAACAGAATTTAATCAAGCTGCAACAGAAGGATTTGGATATACTACATCAAGTATAATTGACACTCCTGTTAACCCTCTTTTCGCAAAGGACCTAAATCGTGAAGAAATTCTAGAACAGGTTTTAAAAGATGGAAAATGGAGTGGTGAAGTTCTTTGTAGGAGAGCAGATGATTCAACTTTCATAGGATACCTTTCTGCATCTATTCTTTCAGGACCTGAAAAAGAAGCTATTGGAACTATGGGAGTTTTAAGAGATATTACTGAACTTAAAAAAGCTGAAGAGGAACTTAAAAACAACATTCATCAGAAAGAAATTTTACTTAAAGAAGTACATCATCGTGTTAAAAATAATTTACAAGTAATTAGTTCTATATTAAATCTTCAGACTGGTTATATTAACGATGAAGATACATTGGATGTTATACGGGAATGTCAAGACAGGATAAAATCAATGGCTTTTATTCATGAAAGTTTATATCAAAAAGAAGATTTTGCAGCAGTAAATTTTGCGGAGTATTTACACAATCTTTGCAACAATATTTTGTACTCTTATATGACGCCAAACAGAAATGTTAAATTGGATTTTGATATTGAGGATATATCCCTATCTTTAGATTCAGCTATTCCATGCGGATTGATAGTTAACGAATTGGTTTCCAACTGTTTTAAGTACGCATTTAAGGATTTAAAACAAGGGAATATAAAGGTAACATTAACCAAGAATAAAGACAATAACAAACGACTTATTGTGCATGATTCTGGTATAGGATTGCCTGAAGATTTAAATATTAAAACTAACGATTCATTAGGTTTACAATTGGTTTGGACGTTAGTCGATCAAATTGATGGAGAAATTAAATATGAATATGCTTCTGGAAGTAAATTCATTGTTAACTTTAAACGAGATTAATTAGTAATATGGCGAATACTAAGGTATTTATTTTAGAAGATGAAAATATTGTAGCTAAGGACATTGAACAAAGTCTTAAAAAATTAGGATATGATGTTGTTGGGGTAGCTTCTTCAGGGGAAAAAGTCAAGGAACTTTTAAATGATGGAATAAAACCAGAAATCTTCTTAATGGATATTATGATAAAAGGCGATATGGACGGTATAGAGGTTGCTGAATATGTCAAAGAAAAGTATAATCTACCTGTTATTTTCTTAACCGCATATGCTGATGAAAACACACTCTCAAAAGCAAAAATAACAGAGCCTTATGGGTATATTTTAAAACCGTTTAAAGAAATTGATTTACATACTACAATCGAAATGGCATTGTATAAGCATCAAAAAACAGCTGAGATGAAAAAAGAGCTTGATGTTTATTCAACCCTTGTTAGCGAATCCCAGAACGGAAAGGACTATATTTTTGTAAAGAATAAAAGTAGATTAATCAAAATAAGTGTAGAAGACCTGTTTTATGTTGAGGCTTTAAAAGATTATGTAAACTTTCATTCTCGTCATGGAAAATATACCATTCATAGTACAATGAAAGACGTAGAGTCGAAATTACCTGCTAAATTTTTCGCTAGAGTGCATCGATCATTTATCGTTAATTTAGATAAAATTTTATCTATCGAGCATGTTAACGGAAGACTTCAACTTGAAGGATTAGAAAAATCTGTTCCGATAGGTGGTTCTTATAAAGATGAACTTTTAGAAAAATTCAACTTGTTATAATCCTGTTATACTTTATCTAATAAGTACTGTTTAAACTCGTTAAAATCTGGTTGAATCAAAGTTGCAACTTTCTCTCTTCTCATATATTCCTGAAGTCTTTCAGGAATATCAATCTTTTGACCAATTACTGGTTCAACAACATCACCAAATTTAGCCGGATGTGCCGTTTCCAAAACAATACCTTGAACATCATTTGATTTTTGGTATTCTTTTACCGCCATATAACCAATAACTCCATGAGGTTCCATAAGGTATCCCGTTCTGGAGATTACATCTCTCATACCTTCTTTTGTTTCCTCATCACTAAAAGCGTATCCCACCATTGACTCTTTTACCTTTTCCCAATCCCCTCCATGCAATTCTAATATTCTTACAAAATTGGACGGATCACCAATATCCATAGCATTAGAGATAGTTGGAATAGATGGGCGAGCCTTGTAGGTACCCGTTCTTAAATATTCAGGAACCACATCGTTGGCATTTGTTGCTCCAATAAATCGTGCGATGGGAAGCCCCATTTGCTTGGCAAACATACCCGCGGTTAAGTTTCCAAAGTTCCCTGATGGGCAAGAGTAAACAACAGGTTTCGTTTTATCTTCTAATTGCTCGTATGAACCAAAATAGTAAAATGACTGTGGTAAGAAACGAGCAACATTAATTGAGTTAGCAGAGGATAATTTCATAGCTGCTCTTAATTCCGAATCATTAAAAGCCTGCTTCACCATTGCCTGACAGTCATCAAATGAACCCTCTACCTCTAAAGTAGAAATATTCTGACCCATTGTCGTAAGTTGCTGCTCTTGAATTTTAGAAACCAATCCCTTTGGATAAAGAATGACAACATCAATTCCTTCTACACCCAAAAACCCAGAAGCAACAGCTGATCCAGTATCACCAGAAGTAGCGACAAGTATCGTTATTTTTTCTCCGCTCTCCTGAACAAAATGGGATAAACATCTTCCTAAAAAACGTCCACCTACGTCTTTAAAAGCACAAGTTGGACCATGCCATAGTTCTAAGGAGTAAACATCCTTTTCAACCTCAACAATTGGCAAAGGGAAATTTACAGTTTCAGATACAATTCTTTTTAACTCTGAATCCGGGATTTCACCATCAACAAATCTTTTTGCTACTTCATATCCCAACTCCTCAATAGAAGCTCCAGAACCAATTAATCCTTCTGGCAACTTATCAATTCTCTCAGGAAAATATAGGCCCCCATCAGGAGCCAAACCTCTTATTACAGCATCCTTAAAAGATACTTCTTCAGAATTTTTTCTTGTACTATAGTATTTCATTATCCTATAATTTTAGCGCCTTCAGCATTAATCTGAGAAACATGAATTTCGAAATCAACCCCATATTGAGTATATACCTCAGCCATTGCCGACTTAACTTTCTTTGCTGTTTCTTTTCCTTTAGACAAACCAAAAATAGAAGGTCCAGAACCTGAAATCGAACAACCCAAAGCCCCAGCTTCTAAAGTTGCTCTTTTAACTTTTTCATAACCCGGTATAAGAATTGAACGAATTGGTTCAATAACAACATCTACTAATGAACGTCCTATCAAATCATAGTCTTCAGAGTATAGTCCAGCAACTAATCCTCCAACATTACCCCATTGAGTAATTGCTTTAGAAAGATCAATACCTCCTTTTAAAACTCTGCGAGCATCTCTTGTTTTAACTTCCAATTGAGGGTGAATCACTGTTGCCCAAAGTTCTTTTGGGGAATCAATTTTCACAATATCTAAGGGTTCATAAGATCTTACTAAAGTAAACCCACCACAAATTGAAGGTGCTACATTATCTGCATGCGCAACACCTGTAGCACAACGCTCTCCCTCCATTGCAAACTTAACCAACTCTTTTTTTGTAAAAGGACTTCCCAATAATTCATTTACAGCAACTACAGCAGCAGCTGAACTAGCAGCTGAACTCCCTATTCCACTCCCTGGCTTTACGCCTTTCGTTAATTCTATTTCAAAACCTTGATTAGACCCTAATTTATCCAAAAGGGCTTTCACGGCCACTCCGGCTACGTTTTTATCCGCTGCCAAAGGCAAATTTTCCGCATTATGACACGCCGTGATTACTATATCGTTTTTATCAGTTTTTGTAACTAGCGCCTCATCACCTGGGTAATCTAAGGCCAAACCTAAAACATCGAAACCACATGCTACATTAGCAACAGTTGCTGGTGCAAATACTTTTAACTGATTCATTTTTTAATAGTTAGCAATTCTTACAATGTCCGCAAAAACCCCTGCGGCAGTAACTCCCGCTCCTGCCCCCGCTCCTTGAATAACCATGGGTTGTGAAACATACCTATCTGTATACAATGCTACTGTATTATCAGTTCCTTGTAAATTATAAAATGGATGAGTTGAGTCAACGGCTTGCAATTCAACAGTCGCTTTTCCATCCTCATACTTAGCAATAACTCTTAATTTTCTATCTTCAGATTGAGCATTTCCAACCATTTGTTGGAAAGTTGATTCGTCATTCTTTAACAACTGGAAAAAATCTTCAACAGTATCTACTTCGAAGCAAGCTTTAGGAAGAATGTCTTTTACCTCTATATCATCAAATTCCATTTTAATTCCTGCTTCACGAACTAGAATTAATATTTTACGTTTAACGTCCACGCCTGATAAATCTATTCTTGGATCTGGCTCAGTATACCCTTCCTTTTTTGCTTGCATGACAACATCATGAAAGGTATTATTTCCATCATAGGTGTTGAAAATAAAATTCAATGATCCAGAAACTGTAGCCTCAATTTTTTGAATTCTATCTCCAGAATGAACCAAATCATTAATAGTTCCAATTACAGGGAGACCTGCCCCAACATTTGTTTCATATAAAAACTTAACGTTATTCTTCAAACATATTGCTTTCAACTCTTGATATAAATCATAATCTGAAGAGCAAGCAATTTTATTGGCTGTAACTACATTAATATTGTTTTCCAAAGCTGTTTTATACACCGATGCAATTTCATAATTTGCTGTACAGTCAACAAAAAACAGAATTTCGTAAGTTCAATTCAGCAATTTGCTCAATTAAAGCTTCTTTTTGAAAAACATCAGAAGACCCCTCCACTTTATCTTGCCATCCTTCAAGATCAATTCCCTCAGGATCTAATAACATCTTTTTTGAATTGGCTAATCCAGCAACTCGAACTACAATATTTGAATTCTCTTGCAATACTTTTTGTTGTTGCTTGATTTGATCAACTAAAGTACCTCCTACATTACCTACACCCACCACAAAAAGGTTAAGTACTTTATTTGATCCTTCAAAATGATTCTCATGAAGCACATTTAATGCTTTCTTTACATCTTTTTCTTCTATCACGGCTGAAATATTTCTCTCTGATGATCCTTGAGCAATGGCTCTCATATTTACTCCATTACTTCCAAGTGTATTAAACATTTTTCCACTTACATTAACCTGTCCACTCATCTTTTCTCCAACTAAGGCAATAACTGATAAACCAGTTTCAACTCTTGGACTATTAATTTTTCCCGTTTGAATTTCAAACGCAAATTCTTCTTGAACGGCATCAACCGCAATAGTTATATCTTCGGGACTAATTGCAAACGATATTGAATGCTCAGATGATGCCTGAGTAATTAGTATAACATTAACTTTTGCTCTAGAAAGCGCACCAAATAAACGAGCCGATATTCCTGGAATACCAATCATACCAGAACCGCTTAAGCTTGCTAGGGCTATTTTATCAATTGAACTAATTCCTTTGATAGGCATCCCCTCATCAGCGCTTGCAGTAATTAGAGTACCTTGATCATCTGGTGCAAAAGTATTTTTAATTTTCAAAGGAATTCCTTTCTTATATACAGGCAAAATTGTTGGCGGATAAATAACTTTAGCGCCAAAATGAGAAAGTTCCATAGCCTCCTTGTAAGAAGCAAACTTAACTGGAAATGCAGATTTTACTTTCCTTGGATCCGCAGTATACATACCGCTAACATCAGTCCAAATCTGTAACTCTGCAGCATTTGATCCTGCAGCATATAAAGCAGCAGAAAAATCAGACCCTCCTCTTCCTAAAGTAGAAGTAACTCCTTCCTCCGTAGAAGCAACAAAACCGGGAGCAACAAATACATTCGAATTACTGGACTCAAAAAATTCGTGAATCTTTTTATACGTTCTATCATACAAAACAGTAGCTCCTCCATGCTCAGTATTCGTTGATATCAATGATTTTGAATCTACTAATTCAGCTCCTATAGATTTACTGAGTATAATAGAGGAAAGTGACTCACCAAAACTCACAATGTAGTCAGATGTTTTAGGCGACAACTCTCGAACTAAATATACTCCATTTAAAATATCCTCTAATTGATTTAAAAGAACTTTGATATTAGCAATAACCCCACTTTGCTGATCAATTACCACTAATTCACGAATCGCCTCGAAATGTTTATTTTCGATTTCTTTAGTAATTTCTTTATAAGACTCATCTCCATTTGCAGCTAATTCACTTGCAGCTAAGAGTTTATTGGTGACTTGTGTCATTGCTGAAACAACTACAATAACTCTATCGCTCTTAGCTTCATTCGCAATGATATCTTTTACCTTTTTGATAGATTTTGCTGTTCCTACAGATGTTCCTCCAAATTTTAAAACCTTCATTTCTCTTTTTATTTAATTGTTTCGAACTGCGCGTCTAAGGCGCAAAAATATTGAATTATGTCGTGACTAAATAGCGATTTAGTCAGAAATAATGATAGTAATATATTATATGTGAAAATTACGCCCCAAAAGGGGTGATAATAGCAATAGCGATAGTGGTAATTATCGTTATATTTTGAATTGTATTTATGCTATTATTTCTCATTTGCAGCTCAAATATACAAAGAAAAACCAAATTAAATGTAAACCGTAAATTAGCTATTCATTAATGCGCGGGAAAATCACCATATTATTTTTCATGTATTCCATAATATTTTCTGGATGCTCTCCAAAATTTCATGACAGTTATAGTGGAAAAGGAGATGGAAGAAGCTATAAAATCAGGTTTAATGACTCCTACGGAGGAGGAGGCGGGAGAAGAGGCCAACTGGGATATAAAGATTCATACCGCGGTAGAACTGGTGGACGTAAAAACCAAATGCGATACAGAGATGCCTACAGTGGGCAAGCAGGTGGGCGTAAAAACCAAATGCGTTATAAAGATACCTACAGTGGACGAACAGGTGGACGAAGAAACCAAATGCGATTTAGGGACACATACAGTGGGCGAACAGGTGGGCGTAAAAATCAAATTCGATTTAGAGATTCTTATGGTGGAAGTAGTGGACGAAAAAGTCAACACGGATTTAAAGATTCTTATGGAGGAGAAAATGGACGAAAACGACAACATGGTTTTAGAGATTCTTATGGGAGTAAAGGTAAAGGCAGAAAAGGTCAACTTGGGTTTAAAGATTCCTACAGTTCAAACAGTTCTAGAAAAGTAAACTCAAAATTTAAAGATTCCTACAGCTCAAGCAATTCCAGAAAAGTAAACTCAAAATTTAAAGATTCATATGGCTCAAAGAGAACCAGTCGTTCTGAAAACAAAGGAATTATTAGGATAACATTCAAGTTATTTAGAAAACGTGATAGTTATAACTCTCCTTCCAAAAAAAAGAAAATCTCCAAAAAAAAGAAAAAAATAAATCGGTCGACTCGATTTGAAGGAATGAAGTAAAATAAGTGATTATCACCTGATATAATAAGATAGTTGAATAATTGCTTATTTTAGAAGTATGAAATCAACAACTGCAAAAAGCACTTTTGCTTCGGCAACACATATTGTTTTACCAAACAATACAAACACGTTAGGAAACTTAATGGGAGGGCAACTTTTAAACTGGTTAGATGTTATTGGAGCAATAAGCGCTCACCGACATTGTCGCAGAGTAGTTGTAACTGCCTCGGTTGGAAAAGTTGCTTTTCAAAAACCTATAAAACTCGGGGATATTGTGACGCTCGAAGCGCAAGTTTCAAGAGCATTTACCTCTAGTATGGAAGTTGTCATGGATGTGTGGGTTGAAGACCATATTTCAGGGGATAAAAAAAGACATAATGAAGCAATTTTCACCTTCGTAGCTGTAGATCAAATTGGGCGTCCAATTGAAGTTCCAGAATTAATGCCTGAATCCGATCAAGAAAAAGAGCGTTTTGAAGGCGCTCTAAGAAGGAGACAACTCAACTTAATTATGGCGGGTAAAATGGCTGCAAAAGACGCTGTTGAGCTAAAATCCTTATTTCAATAACCTGAGGATAAAAGCATGGAAAAGAATAAAGATGCAAAAAGAAGTTTTTGGCAAAGATTAAAAGTTCGCTACCATTTATCCATTGTAAATAAAAATTTACTTCTTGAGGTTTACAGTAGGAATATTTCCCTGGGTAGATTAATTCTTTGGGTCATTGCAAGTGCCTTTTCAGTGAGTTTATTTACCTACTTAACAATCGCTTTTACCCCAATAAAATCTTACATAATCCCGGGCTACGAGTCAGCTTCAGACCATGCTCATTTAATTGAAAATACTAAGCAACTTTTCGAACTTCAAAAAAAAGTTCAAGGTAAAATTGACTATAGTTTAAAACTAGACTCTACTTTTAAAGATTTTGGAATTCCAGTTGACTCCATCAACAACATGGCCTTTGAAAAGGTAAATTTAGAAACTGGAAATAATGATTTATTGCCCGATCGGTTTATTAATCTCTCTCTTTCGGAAGAATCAAAATCATTAGCCTATTTTCATTTTTTCAAACCAATTACGGGACTCATATCAAAAGAACTCAAAATAAATGAAGGCCATCACGGAATAGATATCGTAGCCGAAAAAAATGCTGGTGTAAAGAGCACTTTAAACGGAAAAGTCATTTTCTCATCATGGACTGTAGAAACAGGGCATGTTATTGCCATACAGCATAGTAATGATTTAATAAGTATTTACAAACACAATTCCGTTTTGTTAAAAAAAGAAGGAGCTATTGTTAAAGCAGGGGAGGTAATTGCTATTGTTGGGAATAGCGGTAAATTTACAACAGGGCCTCATTTGCATTTCGAAATATGGTTTAAAGGTTCACCTTTAAGCCCTACTGAAGTAATCAATTTTGAATAACTGATTGTTCTCGAATTAGAAGTAAATCACATTTAATATAAGCAGTGTTGAAACCATAAAAAGGATGGTTAGAGGAAGGCCGAATTTAAAATAATCTTTAAACTTATACCCTCCAGGACCATATACCATTAAATTAGTCTGGTAACCAATTGGGGTCAGAAAGGTTTTAGAACCTGCAAAAGCAACACAAAAAAGAAAAGGTTTGTAATCATACCCCTTTAATTCTGCAAAACTTAAAGCAATTGGAAGAATTATTGAAACCGCTGCAATATTAGTCATGTATGCAGCTAGTAAATTGGTAATTAAATATACACCAGCTAAAATACCCATTACCCCCAAAGGCTCTAAGATGGTTAAGCCTTCAGTTGCTATAAACTTAGCGGCACCACTTTTATCCATAGCCACCCCTATAGAAAGGGCACCACCCATTATTGCAATTAAATTAACATTAATAGCTCGTTTTACTTCACCAAATAAAACCACTCGTGTTAGCAATAAAAAAACAAACAGAAGCAAAAGTGACTGAAACAAACTTATCAAGCCAAGTGCCGGAAGCAGAATCGCGATTACTGTTGAAATAATTAATGAGGTTGACTTCTTCCCATCAATATCTTGCAATTGACGAACATTAGAAATTAATGTCACTTCTTTTGCTTGGGCAATTCTTTTATAAAAATCATGTCCAGCCACACATAACATCATATCCCCTTTTTGCAAAGTCATTTCCCCTATTTTACCATACAATTTTTCACCATCTCTTCTTACAGCAATAATGGCTGCATCAAATTTAGCCCTGAAGTCGGTATCCTTTATTTTCTTTCGTGATAGAGAAGAATTATATGGAATAATAACCTCAACAACCTCTTTTTTATGCTGTAATTTTTCCAAATCATTTGGCATTTCCAAACCTAAATCCAAGTTTATAATGTCAGCAATATTATCCGTTTCTCCAGCGAATATTATATAATCTCCAGCACGCATAATCTCCTTTGGCCCTGGTGCTGTTCTTACCTTGTCAGGCCGAACAATTTCTACTAAATAAAGCCCCTTCAAACTTCTTAAATTTGATTCTCCAATTGTTTTCCCTACCAATGGAGATTTCTCAGTCACTAATAAATCAACTAAATATTCTCTTTTGTTTTTGTGAAAATTAGAAATCATACCTGTATTATCGGGAAGAATCTTTTTACCAAAAATTAAAATATATACGATTCCAATTAAGACAAGGGGAGCTCCTATTTGAAAAAAAGAAAACATACTCAGCCCTGCAGAGGGACCAATTTCGTCTACAACTATACTATTAGCAATTAGATTAGTAGAAGTACCTATAAGCGTTAACCCGCCTCCCATTATTGCTGCAAAGGATAGAGGGATTAATAATTTTGAAGGAGAAATATTATTCTTTTTTCCCCAATCAACAACATAGGGCAATAATAGTGCGACCAATGGAGTGTTGTTCATAAACCCAGAAAACAAGGATACGTAAGCGGTCATCTTAAATGTAAATTTGAAATAACCTTTTGTTTTCAAGAATAAATTCTGAAAGATATTTTCAATTACCGGACTCCTTTTTAAAAATTGGCCAATGACCAATAGCATCACAATAATTGCTACTTGCTCATCCGCAAAAGAGGACAAAACATCATTGGTTGTTATAACACCAGGAAGTACTAAAAGACCAACTGCACCTAAAAAAGTAATAGACGTATTGTAAATCTCCCTGTACAAAAAAACAATTGTTAACAGGATTACTCCAATTACATAAATCTGTATTCCTAAATCGCTAATATATTCACTTAATTGAAACATAAATCGTCGACAAAGTTAGCAATACTAATAAAAGTAATTTTAACCTCTACATTTTCCAGTATAAAAAGGCTATATATTTAAATCAAACATGTTAATAACTTGTCAACAAACCAGTTGAAAAAGAAGGTTATTTATTTGTATTTTTTAGAGAGTAAAAACGCGTAAATTATATATCTTTATCTCGAATTGGTGAAATGAATATTCGATTAGAAAAAATAGCAAAAGAGCTCCTTATTGACGAAGATTGTGTTATTATCCCACAATTTGGTGGGTTTATCACGCATTACCGACCCGCTCTTATTGAGCCAAATAAAAACATAATACTACCCCCTGGCAAGAGCGTATCATTTAACGCGAAACTCTGCAAAAACGACGGTTTACTTGCGCAAAATGTTGCCTTAAAAACAGGTCTTAATTATATTGATGCTTTAAAAGCCATTCAGTTAAAAGTTGATTTTTGGGAAAAAGAATTAAATAAGACGAAATATCTTGAGTTAGATGGTTTTGGATCCTTTGTATTAAATACAGAAGGAAATTTAGTTTTTGAACAATTCAATGAAACAAACTTCTCAAACACATCTTTTGGATTAACAAATGTCCATGCATCTCCAATAGAAAGAGTTGGACTTGCACAAAGAATTGAACGAGGCCTTGATCAAAAAAAGGCAGTAGGGAAACGATTTAAAATCATTAAAGCATCAAGTCTTGTTGCATCTTTACTTCTATTGCTTTATGTAGGCTATCAGTTGGATGAAAAAATATTCGAATGACCACCTTAATCTAGGCTTCGATTCCGTTCTTTCAAATAAAAAGTCATCTACCGAGATTAAAAAAGACAAAAGTATAGATACAAAAAAAGAAACTGAAGCTAAGCCAGTTGTCTCTGTTTCCGTCAAAAATGAAATTGAATACTTAAATGATTCTAGTCAACTTCAAGGTCCTGAAAATATTGAAGAAATTAACGCGGAAAAAGTAAGTATTGAAGAAAAAAAACATAAAAAGAAGGAAGTAGTCAATTCTAGTAATGCCATTATTGAAGCGACAGTCGAACCTAAATTTCATGTAATAGCGGGTTGCTTTGGCGTTGAATCTAATGCTACTAAAATGATTCAAAAACTTAAAAATGAAGGTTTTACAGACGCTCGATTGGCTGGAAAATCGAAATCTGGATTACTCCGAGTTTCTTATGGTTCCTACCATAAAAAAATTGTAGCTCTTAAAGCACTTGCAAAAGCCAAATTATCTCACAATGTTAACGCATGGTTAGCTAAGGATTAATTTCACACATTAAAATTTGACGAATTGAAAGTTGATTAATTTTTTAATCAAAAAATCTTATTTCGATAAATCTTTATTAAGCAAATATTTTTTTGAAAAAATACTTTTTTACGCCTTTTTTAGTATAAATTTCTGATATTTAAAAATTATATTTTGTTACAGATGTTTATTTTTGTGAATAGGCAAATTTTATTTTGAACAACTCACATTCTATACTATCTTTGTGCACGCTATTTTTTAGATGGTTAAAAAGTCAAAGGATTTTGCTTGATTAATCTTAGAATCAAAACATTATTTATACTTTACAACCGTTAGCATTTTGAATAAATTTTTAGAAGATGAGTTTGGATAAAATTAAGAGAATTAAAGATTGGGGATTAGGAATCAAAGGTCACATGATTGTTTCTGGCCCTTGTAGTGCTGAAACTGAAGAACAAGTATTGAGTACTGCTAGAGAAGTCGCACAAGATAAAAGAGTAAACGTACTAAGAGCTGGTATATGGAAACCAAGAACAAGACCTGGTTCATTCGAGGGAATTGGAGAAGTTGGTTTAGAGTGGCTAAATAAAGCAAAAGCAGAAACAGGTTTATTAACAGCTACCGAAGTTGCCAATGCTGCCCATGTTGAAGCTTGTTTAAAGGCTGGAATTGATATATTATGGGTTGGTGCAAGAACTACAGTTAACCCTTTCTCTGTGCAAGAAGTAGCCGATGCATTGAAAGGCGTTGATATTCCTGTACTTGTCAAAAACCCAATCAACCCAGACTTAGGTTTATGGCAGGGAGGATTAGAAAGAATTGCTTCGGCAGGAATTACAAGATTAGGAGCGATTCATAGAGGATTTTCTACCTATGAGAAAACACCATTCCGAAATCTACCAAAATGGGACATGGCAATCGAAATGATGAGAAAATTCCC
>JBJKXR010000030.1:0-27376 GCA_045561495.1 Flavobacteriales bacterium
TTATATTGAGCCTGATTTTATCGTGGATATTTCACAACAAATCGACGCTAAAATTAAAACGATTAAAGCCTACAAAACACAATTTTATGATCCCAATAACAAAGAGCCTGAAACGCCTATCAGTAGAGAGGACTTTTTTGAATTCATAAAGGCAAGAGCTAAAAATTTCGGAAGGTTAATAAAATCTGATTATGCTGAGGGATTTACTGTTGAAGTTCCTTTAAAAGTTGACGATGTATTAAAAACAATTTGATTTCTGTTTAATTTTATCAGGTTTCAATTCTCTCTGAATAAATTTTTCAACAAAAATCATTGAATTTGTATTTTCGGTAAGATAAATCTTGTGTAAAATCTTTTATATTTTCGCTTTCATGATAAAGCGGGTTCTTAAAATTTTATTGGGATTGTTTATTGTTCTCTGTCTTTTCAATTGTAAATCTATATGTTATGGAATTGAACAGGGTGTGGGACAATTAAATATTGTTTGGAAAGCTAAACCTTTGGAGGAGTATTTAAACGACGCTAACTACCCAGACTCGTTAAAATCTAAAATTAAACTTGTTGAAGAAATAAAACAGTTTGCAATCGACTCACTAGGAATATATCCTTCCAAAAATTACACAAAAATGTATGATCAGAAGGGCAAACCAGGAATGTATGTAGTAACTGCCTGTGAACCTTATGATTTAATTTCCTATCAATGGTCTTTTCCAATCGTTGGAGAATTTTCGTACAAAGGATTTTTTAAAGAGAAAAAAGCTTTAAAAGAAGCAAAATCTTTGCAACAAGAGGGGTATGATACTGACGTAGGAGAGGTGAACGCATGGAGTACTTTAGGATGGTTCAAAGACCCCGTAATGAGTAGTATGTTGGACAAAACAGAAGGGCAGTTGGCAAGGGTTTTAATTCATGAGTTAACCCATGGAACTATTTTCGTTAAAAATGATGTCCAGTTTAATGAGAACCTTGCTTCTTTTATTGGAGACAAAGGAGCTCTCTTATTTTTAAAACACAAACATTCAGAGGATTCTGAAGCAATTAAAACCTATCTAGATGAGCTTTCCGATTTACAAAAAATAAGAGCCCATATGCATAAGGCAGCCGGAGAGCTCAAAAAATTTTATAAAGAAAAGGGAGGGCTGAAACCCGAGAAAGAAAAAAAAGAAAGAATTCAAAAAATTCTTTCCGATATGGATACACTAAGTTTAAATTCCTTTGATAAAGTAAGGAAGATGCAGGTTTTGAAAGACACGTTGAACAATACTTTTTTCACAGATTTTTTAATGTATAGAGAGGATCAAAAAATCCTAGAAAAAACATTTAATGAAGATTTTGGAGGTGACTTCAATTTGTATTTCAATTATTTAAAGGAAAAATACACAACGCTTTAATGGATTCTTTTTTAAAAAAGTTCGCACAAGAAATTAAGGGGAGATTTGAATCACCCAATAACCTATGCATTGTTTTACCTACCAAACGAGCAGTTGCTTTTTTAAAGCAAGAGCTTGCAAAGGCATATGATAAAACATTTTGGGCACCTGAATTTTATTCATTGGATGAATTTGTGGAAGAATACAGTATTCAAAAAAAGGAGGAAAGGTTATTGCTTGTTCTGGAGCTCTATGAAGCTTATTTGTCTATTGTAAAAGGAGAGCCAGAGGACATAGGTTCGTTTTTGAAATGGGCACCAACATTACTCTCTGATTTTTCAGATATCGATAGATATCTATTGAATCCGAAAAACATATTTAGTTACATTAACGAAGCTAGAGCTTTAGAGTATTGGAATGTTAATGGTGAGCCATTAACTGAAGCTCAAACCAATTATTTACACTTCTGGAAATTACTAGGAGAAATTTACCATGCTTTTCAAAAGAAACTTTTAGAAAAAGGCAAAGCCTATTCAGGAATGCAACATAGGTATGTAGCTGAGCATATTCATCAGCTTGAGCCTGATATGCAGTTTTCAAAAATATTTTTTGCTGGTTTTAATGCCTTAAGTGCTGCAGAAGAAAAGATTATTTATTCATTAGTAAAAATTGGAAAAGCAGAAGTTTTTTGGAATGCTGATGATTATTATTTGAAACATCCTGAACAAGAAGCAGGAAGATTTATGAGAAGAATTCTCAAGAAATATCCTACAATTCCTTTTACCTGGTCAGGAAACGAAATTGCACAAGGAGAAAAAAAAATAAACATTGTTGCTTGCAATACTGATTCTGCACAAACGCATTATGCCGGAAGTGTTCTTCAGGAAACCTTTGAGGAAAAAAATGCAATTCGAACTGCCGTAGTCTTAAACGATGAGAGCCTTCTTCTTCCGTTGCTTTATAACCTTCCTTCAAATATACATGCAGCAAATATTACTATGGGGTATAGTTTAAAGTTATCCCCTCTAACCACTTTTATAAATGCTTATTTGGACTGTTGGAGTAATTATAGAGGGACGCATCACAAAAAGGCGTTTTATTTCAAATCCATATTTCAAATTATTGAGCACCCTTATTTTCCTCATTTAGCGTTAGGCTACACTTCAGGAATTCAAGCTTTAAAAACTGAATTGGTTCAAAAAAACATTATATACGTTGGTGTTAAACGTTTTGAAAAGCATTTTAACCAAGCCCCATTTGTTTCACTTTTATTTCATCAAGTAGAAGAAACAAAAGGAGTAGTAGAAGTCTTATTAAAACTACTAGGGTTATTAAAGGAAGGGATATCAAAAGCTGATTTATCCGATGTGGAAAAATCTATTCAAACAGAATATTTATATTCCTACACAGTAATTCTTAGAAAGTTTTTACGAGTAATCGAAGCATCTAAACACCTTCAAAACATATCCATTAAAATAGTCAAGAGGTTGATTAGTCAATTGGTTGCTTCAGAGTCCATTTCGTTCTTTGGAGAACCCCTGAAAGGCCTTCAAGTTATGGGTATGCTTGAAACTCGCTTGTTGGATTTTGATCGAGTTATTATGCTTTCTGTTAATGAAGGTGTATTGCCACAAGGGAAAAAAGATAACTCATTCATTCCTTATGATATAAAGCGAGAATTTGGTTTGCCAACTCACCATGATCATGATGCAGTCTTTGCTAATCATTTTTACCGACTATTGCATAAAGTTGAGCAATTGGATTTAGTTTATTTAAACGGGCATAACGATTTTGGTGCAGCATCAGAAAAAAGTCGATTTATTGAGCAGATTTCAGTTGAATTGCCATTAGTAAATCCCAATGCAACTATTCGAGAAATTAGTTATGCACCCAGTCCTGAATTGAGAAAAATTAATGTTGAATTCAAAAAAATCAAAAATCTCTCGATACAATAATTCAAAAATTAGAAAATGGAATTTCTCCATCCGCATTAAATACTTTTATCGCCTGTAGTTTAGATTTTTATTATCGCTACATTCTTAAACTGGGTGAGGTTAATGAAGTAGAGGAAGACCTCAAACATTCTACTTTTGGAACCTGTATTCACAATACCTTAGAATTGTTATTTGAACCCTATGTAAAGAAGAACCTTATGGTTCACGACATCGAATCTATAGAGAAAAAGATTTTACCGATTTTAAACAAGCAATTTCAAGAGTATTTAAGTAAAGAAGATTTAATGAGTGGAAACAATCTTTTAACTTTTGAGGTTGCAAAACAGTACGTGAAGAATTTTTTAAAATTCGAAATTAAAAACATAGTACAAGCCCAGAGTAATAATTTGGACTATCGTATTTTATCTCAAGAAAATAAAATTAACTACACAGTTCCAGTTGCAATTGCAGATAAAACTATTGATGTTAAAATAGAGGGTTTTGCCGACAGAATAGGCGTTTTAGGGAGTCAGACACAACTTATTGACTACAAAACAGGTAACGTTACTAGTTATGATCTAAGTTTTAATTCTTGGGATGAATTGGCTGAAAATCCTAAAAAAAGTAAAGCACTACAATTGGCCTTGTATGGTTATATTTATCTAATGCAAAACCCTGAAATTAATGACTTCGTTTCCGGAATATATAGTTTCCGAAATTTACAATCAGGTTTGCTTCAGCTAACATGCAAACGAAAGCAAGTTACAGCAGAGGATATACGAGATAATTTTCCTCAAGTGATTGGGCTTATTATTGAAAAAATGCTTTCTGAATCGTTTAGTTTTAAGCACAATTTAGAAGCGAAATATTGCAATTATTGCCATTAAATTTGATTCAACCCAATCCGTCGTTGCCTAAAAACTGACTTTACTAATTATTTTGTTTTCGACAAATGTTTCTTTTTTAAACAATATTCCTTTGCTATCATAGTAAAACCACTCTCCATTTTTTTTTCCCTTTTTTATTTCACCTGTAAATTCAAGGCTTCCAGATTTTCTATATTTTTTAAATGTATAACTGGGAGGAGCCGAAAATATTGTACCATATAGTGTTACTGTATCTGGAATTTCGGGATTATAATAGTTGATTATTTCTATCTTTTCATTTTTATAAAAAGTCCAGCTCAAAGCTGTTTTTTGTCCATTATAGTTGTAAAAACAGAGTTCTTTTAGTTTCTTGTTTTTTCCTTTTACTACACTCAGTCCACAATAAAAATTAAGGTAACTTGAATTTTGATAGGAGATCGCTATGGAAGTAGGATTGTAGCCAAAACCTCCATTAGAGTCAATTTCAAAAGTGTCCAGAGGAAAAATAGAATTCATATACTGAGCATAACAGGAATCATTATATTCAGCGTTTTTTTGAAAATAATCTTGTAAATACATTGTGCTTTTTAATGAGTCTAAAAAGGCACTTTTTGAGTATTGAGCTGGGCAACAAAAAGAAAAACAAACCAGACTTGTAAATAGGATTAAAAGCCTTTTCATACCATAATAATACTAATTATTTTTTTTGGATTTTAGTATGATTTGAGAACAATAAAGAAAGTTATATTTAAAATTTAATACTTGTACAACTTCTTAAATTTAGTTCTCCAAGCTTTTCTTTTTGCCTTTTGGATATTGTTTAGCTTCAAAGGTCGGTTCTCAAATGTTTTCTTTTTTCGAATCAAAAAGAAATTGTAATCGTTTTCTACCCAAATAGAATAGTTTTCAAATTTCACAATTTCCAATCCTGCATTAGAACAGTTTTTTGCAATAAGTTCTAGCGGAATGGGTTGATCAATTATTTGAAGGGCCTCAGGAGCGTTTATCTTATCCCATTCAACGCTTTCCGGGCTGGGGATATTCACCAAAAGCCAACCATTACTTTTTAACATCTTAGACGCATTCACAAAAAGTTTTTCATGCAATTCAATGGGAATATGCTCTATAACATCAAATAGAGTAACAAAATCAGCTTGTTTAATTTTTGGTATGTATTCAGTTACATCTCCTTCATAAAAAGAAACGTTCGAGTTTTTTATTTTTTCCTTTGCAAATTCAATGGATTCACCACTAATATCAACAGATTCAATTTGACCTAGTGTAACCGTTTTTCGAATTAAATGAGTTACAACACCAATACCGCAGCCCAATTCAATAACATCCGAGGAAGAGTTTAGACCTAATGACTTGAGCTTTTCATATAGCATAAATATTCGATCGTTTACCCCAATAGAATACTGCTCAGTAATATAATTGTCGTAGTATTTTTTTACTTCTGATTTTCTCATTAACGATTAGTTACAAAAAGCGCTGACAAGAGTTTAGTTTTACTTTTTAGATACATTAAAAGGAAAGTCTAAACCCTCGACCTCGTCAATACTTTTGAGTACTTTATCTTTCAGTTCCGCTTTAAAAGCAGTCATTTTATCCAAAACAGATTTGTCTCCAGACCCTATAATACTTGCTGCAAGAATCCCTGCATTTTTTGCGCCATTTAATGCAACTGTTGCAACTGGAATACCATTTGGCATTTGAAGTATAGATAAAATAGAATCCCAACCATCAATTGAATTGCTGGAATGAATTGGAACACCAATTACGGGAAGAGGTGTTAAAGAGGCAACCATTCCAGGTAAATGAGCAGCTCCTCCAGCACCAGCTATTATAACCTTTAAGCCTTTTTTTGCTGCAGATTCTGCATATTTAACCATTCTTTCAGCAGTTCTGTGTGCAGAAACAACAGTGATTTCAAAGGGAATTTCCAATTCATTTAAGAATTCGGCAGCTTCCTTCATTACTGGAAGGTCACTTTTGCTACCCATTATTATTCCAACCTGTGCCGTCATAATTTTTTAAGCTATAATTTTTAAATCTTCTTGTACTTTTTTCGCAATTGATTTCGCTTCATTTAATGAATCGTTCACAATTGTAGCATGTCCCATTTTTCTAAAAGGTTTTGTTTGGGACTTACCATAAAGATGGAGGTTTACACCTGGATGTGCAAGTGCTTTTTCAATTCCGTCATAAATAGCTTTTCCAGTATATCCTTTTTCACCGAGTAAATTAACCATTACTGAAGGGCGCTTTATGGCAGTATTTCCTAAGGGTAAATTGAGCAAGCAACGCAACAATTGACCATATTGAGACTCATAGTTGCCCTCAATAGTTTGATGACCAGAGTTGTGCGGACGAGGCGCTATTTCATTTACAAGTACATCTCCATCCTTGGTTAAAAAAAGTTCTACAGCTAAAATCCCCACCATTTCTAACTTTTCGATAACTGTTCTCGCAATTTTTTGCGCTTTTTCTTCAGTTTCATTTGAAATCGTAGCGGGGGAGAATAGAAATTCAACTAAGTTGGCCTCTGGGTTAAATTCACACTCAACACAAGGGAATGATTTAACTTCTCCATTTTCATTACGAGAAACAATCACGGATAATTCTTTTTCAAAATCAACCATTTTCTCTAAAACGCTTGGTACTTCAAACGCTTTTTCCAAATCGTTTTTCGAACGAATAGGCGTGACACCTTGACCGTCATAACCGCCCTTTCTCATTTTTTGCATGAACGGGAACTCACCTTCAAAAGCAAGGATTTCTTCCTTCCCTTCAATTAAGTAAAAGTCAGAGGTAGGAATGTTGTTTTCTTTATAAAAAATTTTTTGTAATCCTTTGTCTTGTATGGTTTTAATTATGTTTGGTTGAGGAAATACTTTAACCCCTTCCTCTTCAAGTTGTTTGAGTGCTTCAACATTTACATGTTCAATTTCAATGGTTAAAATATCTCTCGTTTTGCCAAAAGAATAAACCGTTTCAAAATCTTTAAAATCACCTTTAAAAAATCGGGAACTTATTTCCCTGCATGGTGCATTGCTGTCTGGATCTATAAATGCCAAATCTAAACCAAAGTCTAAAGCCTTTTGTTGAAGCATCCTACCTAGTTGACCACCTCCTAATACGCCAATCTTAATATTGGTTGAAAACCCTTTTTCCATAGTGTAAAAATAATCCTTTTAAGGTAAATACCCATATTGGATGATTAATCGATTGAAAAGTACTATTTTTAGCCAAATAAAAAATAATACATCATGTTGAATTTAGTTTTATTTGGTCCTCCTGGCGCAGGAAAAGGAACTCAGTCAGAAAAATTATTAGAAAAATATGGATTAATTCATTTATCAACTGGAGATATTCTTCGAGGAGAAATGAAAGCCGAAACAGAGTTGGGATTGAAAGCTAAATCATTAATTGAAGCGGGAAATTTAGTTCCTGATGACGTTGTGATTGGAATGATTGATAATAAAATATCAGAAAACCTTGATGGTAAAGGCTTTATTTTTGATGGTTTTCCAAGAACGCAAGCCCAAGCCGAAGCTTTGGATAAGGTATTAGAAGAAAAAGGAACAGGAGTTTCAGTAATGTTGTCTTTAGAAGTTGCTGAAGAGGAGTTGGTAAAAAGACTATTAGAAAGAGGTAAATACTCAGGAAGAGCTGATGATGCAAATGAGGAAACAATCAAAAATAGAATTTCTGTTTACAAGAAAGAAACTTCAGTTTTGGTTGATTATTATTCAGCTCAATCTAAACATATAGGTATATACGGAGTAGGATCAATTGATGAAATTTTTGAAAAACTATCCAATGCAATTGATTCAATTCAAGTAGGGTAACAATTTGATAAAAAAATGAACAATAAAAGCCTCGCATTTGCGAGGCTTTTTGTTTTACATAGAATTGTTTTTATGGAGTATTTCATGGACGAAATTTATTTTTCGTTCTAAGGAAAGGCTGTGATTTAACCAGTGTATGTCATATCCATCTTTTTCCATTTTTCTGAACCAAGTCATTTGCCGTTTACCAAATTGATGTATTGCAATTTCTAAACGGCGGTACAACTCATTTAAATCGTATTTTTTTTCAAGGTATTCGGTAACAAAGAGGTATTCTAAACCATAGTACTTAATATCTTCATTACTGATTTTTTGTTGAAGTTTTTGAACTTCCTCAATCATCCCGTTATCAAGTCTTTCTTTTAATCGCCTAGAAATCCTGTCCCTTCTTTCATTTCTCGAAATATCGATTCCAAAAAGCACGGGTTTTATATTCGGTTTTTTCAATACCGGCATCGGGTTGGATTGGAGGAAATAATCAATTTCAACAGCCCTTATCAAACGTTTCGTTGAAGTTTTATCAAGCTTTTCCTGTAAGTCAGGATTAATTGAGGCAAAACGATTTTGAAGTTCTTTTTTTTCAAGCTGATTTAAGTGCTCTCTTAAACTAGGATTTACAGGAATGGATGATAATTCATTTCCTTCTAAAGCAGTTTGTACATACAAACCACTTCCTCCACAGAGAATAGGAAGTTTGGTTTTTGACCGTATACCCAATAACGAACAAACAAAATCTTTGTAATAAATATTTATGGTATACCGTTCGCCAGGTTCGCAAATGTCAATTAAATGGTAAGGAATAACCTCATTATTAATGGTGTATTCTTCTATATCCTTTCCTGTACCAATATTCATATCTCGATAAACCTGCCTTGAATCAGCAGAAATAATTTCGCCATTGTACTTCTTGGCTAAATTTACCGCTAAATTGGTTTTTCCGCTTGCCGTTGGTCCAATGATTACAGGTAGTATTTCCTCTTTATTTTTCATTAAAGTATTTAATAAACTTTATGGAGCCCATATTTAAAACCGTTCGGAATTCTTTTTTGTTTGTTTCATCCAGACTAACTCTGTCTTGAAATTGTGATATGTGCATTCTTTCCCATGAATTCATATTTACAACAAATTCAACAGGGGCAAAGGTGTCCATTTTTTCAAATCCCAGTTTTTCAAAATTTTCTCCATTACTCCACTCCAAATCACAATATGTCATCAATTCATCCAGTTGACGAAGTTTTTTAAAATAGTCAATTAGCTTTGTTAAGCCACCAACAACTCTTGATCCAGAAAGGCTACAGAAACGAATTAATTCCGAAGATTTCGAACCATTTCTCATTCTAATAACTTGTCCAAAGCAAGCAATAGCAACAAGTTGTTTTTTCTTATTTAGTAATCCGAAATTATATTTTGTTTTTAGCGGAACATTGCCGTGATTCTTTTCAAGAAATTCAACAGCCTCATGCTTTGTGATTTTTTTTATAGCGGTCTCTCTTCCATGAATCCTATACGATTTACCACTATGGTATTTTAGCCTTTTTATTAGTTTTTCAGGGTTACTTTTAAAAACATCTTCAAAAACAGTTGTAAAATGACCGTTTTTTTCTCTTAGAACTTGAATTTCATTCTGATAAATCGTTGCATTGTACTGTTCAATTTGTACAAAATGAATTTTTAGTTGTTTACTTTGTATAAAGTAGCTGAATGGAGATGTTTTTTTAACGATATATTCCCCGGGAATAGCTGAAGTTAAATTGTCGAAAAATTCCATGCATCAAAATTTTCTAGCTTTGATACGAGCCAATTCTCTATCGGAATCTTTTTTCTTTAGTGCTTCACGCTTATCGTGTGTTTTCTTACCCTTTGCCAAACCAATTTCAATTTTAGCATAGCCTTTATCAGTAATAAAAAGCCTCAAAGGAACAATTGTTAATCCCTTTTCTTGAGTTTTTGTATGCCATTTTTTGAGCTCTTTTTTATTTAAGAGCAATTTTCTGTCTGCTTTTGGCTCATGATTTTCATGTGTTCCAAATTCGTAAGGTGAAATGTGCATTCCTTTGATAAAGAGTTCATTGTTTATTATTGCGCAGAAAGCCTCGTTAAGATTGGCTTTTCCATTTCTTATTGATTTTATTTCAGTTCCTTTCAGTACGATTCCGGCAATTAATTTGTCAAGTATTTCATAATTAAAAGTCGCCTTCTTGTTTTTTATTTGAACACTTTTCATTGGTATAAAGATAAATATTTTGCACTGAGAGCAAACGGAATAAAATAACAACTCTTAGGATTGTGAAATTTAATTCACATTTCGAACGTTAAGCCTTTTGTTCGGTTCGTTTTTATTCAATTTTAGCTAACTTAGAAATAATGAAAAAGGTACTTTTTTTACTTCTTGTATTTATAGTTTATGGGTGTACTAAAAATGAGGGTACAGTTCTTTGGAGAGTTTGGTACGCCGTGCAGGTGCCGCCTAATTATGATGTAAAGCTTACCTACAATTCGGATAAGTATTTTGATTCAGGTCATAGAGATACCATATTTGTTCATGATAGTAGTTATGTTCAATATTTAGAAGGATTTTGGATTGGTCAACATTTGCAAAGTAATAAGAATGATGGGTATTATATTAATGTTCAAATTGATTCTTTAACACCTTATGAAGGGCATTTAGGTGTTTATGTATATGCAAACGACACCTCTTTGTTGGATTCGGTGCTATATCCCTATGGCACAACCGAAATTACTCTTCAAGGAGATATTCCCCTAAATTTCTAATTATGCAAAAAAAAATTTTAATTACCGCAGCAATTTTAGGTATGTTTTCGGTAATAATAGGAGCTTGGGCCGCTCATGGTATAGAGTCGTTTATTCCTGATACCGATGCAAATAAAATCAAAAAAATTGCCAGCTTCAAGGTAGGCGTACGTTATCAGTTTTACCACGCATTCCTTTTACTTTTTCTAGGCTTAATACCAAAAGAGTATTTTAAGAAAAAAATTCTTTGGGTGTATAGGCTTACACTAACAGGAGTAATTTTATTTTCAGTATCAATTTATTTATTAGCGTTAAAATCTCAATTAGGCATTGATGGAATGACTCGGGTTTTGGGGCCCATTACTCCAATTGGTGGTTTAACACTAACAATCGCTTGGGGAATATTAATTATTTATGCCTTAAAATTAAAGAAAGACTGATGGAAAAAACATATGAAGGCTACAAAGAGCATCTTCAAAAAATTGCTCATTTGAGTTCGGCCATTATGCTTCTTAGTTGGGATCAGGAAGTGTATATGCCAAAAAAAGGAGCAGAGATAAGAGCCAAACAGTTTAGTACATTAAGCACCATTGCTCACGAATTAGCAACTGATCAAACATTTGAAAACCTTGTTGATCATCTTTTAGCCAAAAGTTCTTTTGGATTTAAAGAAATGCGAAATCTACAAGAAACAAAAAAAGAAATTGTTGAAGGAAAGAAATTATCTGCTGATTTTATTCAAAGGTCTGCAATCGCAAGGTCAGAAGCCTTTCAATCCTGGCAACAAGCAAGAGAGGAAGAAAACTTCGCTGTATATGTCCCATCACTTAAAAAGATGGTTGCATTAGAAACAGAGAGAGCTGGTTTATTGGGCTATGAAAAACATCCTTATGATGCACTTTTAAACTTATATGAAAAGGGGCTGACAGTTGAAAAGCTTGAGAAAGTATTTGTCCAAGTTAAAAATCAAATCGTTCCTTTAGTCAAACAAATTCGTGAGAGGCCTCAAGTTGATGATAGCTTTTTAACACAGCAATACAATAAAGAAAAACAGTTCGATTTTAGTGTTGAACTGCTCAAGTATATGAACTATGATTTTGATGCGGGACGCCAGGATTTATCAACCCATCCTTTTTCAATCAACTTTAATTCTAATGATGTTCGTGTAACAACAAGAGTTCACGAAAACGACTTGTCGGAAGTGATTTGGAGTACTATACATGAAGGCGGTCATGGGCTGTATAGTCAAGGCTTACCAGCCGATCATTATGGATTGCCAAGTGGAGAATGGGTTAGTTTAGGCATTCATGAATCACAAAGCAGAATTTGGGAGAACAACATTGGTAGAGCGAAATCTTGGTGGACGTTTATTTATCCTGAATTACAAGAAGTTTTTCCACAGCAATTGGAAGGAGTGTCACTTGACGATTTTTATAAAGGAGTTAATAAAGTTGAATCCTCTTTGATTAGAACTTCTGCCGATGAGTTAACTTATCATATTCACGTAATGATTCGTTACGAAATTGAAAAGGAACTATTTGAAGGAGCAATAAAAGTAGAACAACTGGAGGAAGTTTGGAATGAGAAATATATGCAATATTTAGGTATAATGCCTAGTAAACCAAGCGAAGGCGTTTTGCAAGACATTCATTGGAGTCATGGTAGTTTTGGTTATTTTCCTACCTATTCGATAGGGAGCTTTTATGCAGCTCAATTTTACGCTCAGGCCGAAAAAGAAATATCTGATCTTTCTTCTCAACTTGAAAAAGGAAATATAGATAGTTTTTTAAGCCTAATGAGAAGGAATATTCATCAGCATGGAAAACTTTATACACCAGAACAATTGAGTGAGAAATTTACAGGTGAGGGGCTGAATATAAAGTATTTTGTGGCCTACGCGAAAGAAAAGTATGGTGCGATCTATGATTTTATTCCTGAATAAATTTAATTAATCAGAAATGAAATAAAAAAGGTTAGCCGAAGTGGCTAACCTTTTTTATTTTTTTTGAACTTATTTATTAAGCTTTTACAACCTCAGAAACCGCTGCAGCAATAAAATCACCAACAGCATCCGTTCCAACAGGATTTTGCTTATTTAAATCTTCTGTTGCCACGTTTTCGTCAATAGCTTTAGAAACTGCAGCTCTAATCGCATTCGCTTCTTCAACCAAGTTTAAAGAAGTTTCTAATAACATAGCTGCTGATAATATTGTAGCCATTGGATTTGCAATATTTTTGCCTGCTCCTTGTGGAAAAGATCCATGAATAGGTTCATACAACCCAACTTTAGCTCCAACTGATGCAGAAGGCAATAAACCAATAGAACCTCCTATTACAGAACCTTCATCAGAAATTATATCTCCAAACATATTTTCAGTTAAAATTACATCAAACTGAGTTGGAGCAAGAATCATTTGCATAGCAGCATTATCAACAAATAAGAAATCCAGTTCAACATCAGGGTAATCTGATGCCATTTTTGTAACTGTATCTCTCCAAAGCCTTGATGTTTCCAAAACATTTGCTTTATCAACTAGAGTTAATTTCTTTCTTCTTTTTTGAGCAGCTTCAAAACCAACTTTTGCAATTCTTTCAATTTCCTCAATAGAATACGTGCAGTTATCATAAGCCTCTGTTCCATCTTTATTTCTTCCTTTTTCACCGAAATAAATACCACCTGTAAGTTCTCTTACAACAACAAAATCAGCACCTTCAATACGTTCTGGTTTTAGGGGTGAAAATTGCTCTAGAGCAGGGTAGTAGGCAACAGGACGAATATTAGCATACAAACCTAATTCTTTGCGAATTTTTAATAATCCTTGTTCTGGACGAACTTTTGCATTCGGATCGTTATCATATTTAGGGTGACCAATAGCTCCAAATAATACAGCATCAGAGTTCTTACAAACTTCTAATGTTTCATCTGGTAAAGGGGTTCCTGTTTCATCAATGGCACATGCACCCATTAAAACTTCATTATACTTGAAATTATGACCAAATTTAACACCAATCGCATCCATTACTTTCATTGCTTCTGTTACAATTTCGGGTCCAATTCCGTCTCCTTTAATTACTGCAATATTAAAATCCATATGATATAATTTGTTTGCACGAATTTACAGATTAATTCTGCTAAAACACTACCGAAATAAGGTGAATTTATTAAAGATGAATTGATGATAAATTTGGTGGGTTTAAAAAACTAACGGAACTTTGCGGTAGAGTTAAGGTTCGTTTATCTATTTGGTAATGAATAATAGGGAATGCGGTGTGAATCCGCAACAGTGCCCGCTACTGTAACTCCTTTTTAAGTTAAACAATCTCTGCCACTGTGCAAACGGGAAGGCGTTTAACTGGGAGAAGTCAGGAGACCTGCCTCAACTTGTTTTATTTCCACATTCGGGGTCAAATGTGTAAGAAGTAAACACGTGAGAAAAATATTTGCTTATATATTATTTTTAGTGTCATTTGGAAATGCATTTTCAAGTGTTGTGGATACTATTCCATTGGATTCCGTATCACTAAACCCTCCATCATTTAAAGAAGTGAACAATATGGATTCGTTGGTTAGCACAAATCCATTTACATCAATTTCTGAATTGTTAACCAGTGAATCCATTGTTCAGGTTAATAATGAAGGAGGCAAAGGGACAACAAAGTCATTGTCTATTCGTGGGTTAACATCAAATCATACTAATGTTCGGTGGAATGGATTAAATATAAATAGTCTTACTCTTGGAATGTATAATTTTGGAGGGATACCCGCTGGGATTTCAAACCAATTGCAACTAATTAAAGGAAATGCTATTTCTGACATCAATGATGTTGCTATTGGTGGTGTAGTTATTTTATCCAATAAATTAAATTGGTCGAAGCCTTTAACTTTTAGTTTAGGAGGGGAAGTTGGAAGTTTTGGCTTTAATGCCCACAAGTTTACTGTTTCTAAATCAACGAATCAATGGTCGTTTGATGTGAATTGGACCTTTCAAAAAGCGCTAAATAATTTTAGTTATATCAACCACAAAAAAATAGGTACGCCTAGAGAAACTCAAGACAATGCTGATTTTTTAAATAAAAATATTGTTTTTTCAACAGGGTGGAGAAGTAAATCAAAAAACATAATCATTACAAACCATACTTGGGTTGGAGAACGAAGAATAGAAACTCCTAAAACATACACCGATGGATTGCCATCAACTGCCCATTCTATCGATTCTACAATAAAAAGTATTACAAACTTAAAAACAATGCTTGGCAAGGTGTATATTAAAGCTTCGGCGGGCATTAACCATGAACGCTATTTGTATCAAGACATAACCAATGGGATAAGTACATACTATGTTTTAAACAATACACACCTAAATCTAACTGCTAAATATCAGTACAACGATTGGAATTTTAGATTTTTAAATGAATTCCAGTTTCAAGAGGCTTTAAACAATCAATATGATAATCGAAAAAAAAGAGACTTGATGCTTAACAAACTTAATGCATCACGAGAATTTAAAGAAAGTCAAATAAAGTTGTTTTCTACAATAGCGTATAATAAAGTTTTTGCTTCAAACTTATCTATTCCAGTGGTTTCATTAGGCTATATCAAAAAAATCAAAAAGGTTGAAATAAAAGGGGGGGGAGGAAATCATTTTCGAATCGCTTCATTTAATGATTCCTTTTGGCCTCAGGGAGGTAATGAAAACCTCGAGCCTGAATTGGGTTGGAACGCAGAGCAATCCATTAAAATGAAATTAAAATTCAAGAATATGGATTGGTTGTTCTTTACTGAAGCATATTACTCAATAATTGATAACTGGATTCAATGGAAGCCAAATGGTAGTTTTTGGAGCGCACAAAATGTAAAACAAGTTAATGCAAGAGGGGCAGAGTTTAAGAGTGTTCTTAATTACATTGCTGGTAAATTAAAATTAGGCGTTCAAAATCAGTATGCATATACTCAAACAATCACATTACATAGTAACTCATCTAATGATTTGTTAAGTATTGGAAAACAAGTAATTTATGTTCCATTGCACAAAAGCTTAAATAAACTCTTTGTAGGATTTAAAGGCTTCAAATTCAGTTATGCCGTTAATTATTTTGGTTTAAGGCATACTACAAGCGATAATATGTATTCAAAAGCATTAGCACCATATTTGTTACACGATTTAGAAATTTTTAAAAAAATAGATTTCAAACGTAAATCAATGTTTACAAAAGCTTCCATTTTAAATTTATTCAACAACTCCTATGAAGGATTAGGGAATCGACCAATGCCGGGAAGAGCATTTTACCTAACCTTTGTATTCAAATTCACCTAATTATGAAAAAACCAATTGTTTATTTATTTGCTTGTTTAGCTTTATTGAGTGCTTGCGAAAAAGACCCAGAAATCCCAAATGAAGAATCGTGTAACGATTGTGAAAATGACACCTATTTATATGTTTCAAATGAAGGTCCGTTTGGAGGGACTGGATCAATTTCAAAAATCAATGTTACAAAGGGAACCGTTTATAATAACGTTTATTCAAGTGCAAATTCTGAAATTCCAATAGGCAGCGTTGTTCAGTCATTGACTTTTCATGATAATATTGGTTATGCTGTATTAAACGAAGGTGAACAAATAACAAGCTTTAATAAAACAACTAATGAATATATAAGCAGTTTTTCAGTTAAATACCCAAGATACATAGCAGTAAGTGGAGA
Organism: Flavobacteriales bacterium; assembly: GCA_045561495.1. Taxonomy (GTDB): domain Bacteria; phylum Bacteroidota; class Bacteroidia; order Flavobacteriales_C. The sequence continues at coordinate 16,473 of JBJKXR010000030.1, forward strand.
TTACGGATATGTTACTTCGGGGAACAAGGCAGGAAAAGTGTACAAATTTGAATTGAGTACCAATGCAATCATTGATTCCGTTGGTGTGGGAAATGGTCCAGAGCAATTAATCATTACTGATGGAAAGATAATTACTGCAAACTCTGGAGGTTGGATTAATGATAGTACAATTGCAATAATAGATTTGGAAACATTCAAATTGGATTCTTTGGTCGATATAGGTTCTAAGCCAACTGATATTGTAGAAGATAAAAACGGATTTATCTGGGTTTTAGCATCTGGTAAATACGATGATAGTAAGTCCCCAAGGTTGGTTCAAATTAATCCAATGAATTGGTCTATTGAAAAAGATTTAACCTTGGGGTCTGATGATGAAAGTGTTTCAAAAATGACCATCGAAAAGACACAGGAAAATATTTTGTATTACAAATCAGACGGAGTTTATAAATTAAACATAAATGAATCTTCTGCGCCTAGTGTTGCTTTCATTTCAGCTTCGAACTGTTATGGAATTGAGGCAGATTCGGATGTGTTTTTATTTTTAGCACCTGATTATTCCTCAGCTGGATATGTTAAACAATATTCAATTAACGGTGATTCAATAGCACAATTTAATGTTGGAGTAGCGCCAAATGGTGGGGTGTTTAATTGATTTAACCTAAATATAAAAAAGGCTAACTCTTTGAGTTAGCCTTTTTTATATTTTCCCAGTTAATTTATATGCTATATAACCTATTACTTCATGTAATAAATGGCTCCATCCATTTAATGCCGACATATTCGGAATAAAGCAATGCTGAAATTCGAATTTTCTCGGTCCTGCATATCGGTTTGAGCATAAATAATCAACTTTTAAACCTTGTTTTTCAAAACAAGCAATACTTCTTCGCATATGGCCAGCAGAAGTTATTATCAGAATGTTTTTATTTGATAAATCGCCGAAGTTTTGTTTTAGTTTATCAGTAGAAAATTTAGCGTTTTCGTATGTGTTTCTGGATTCTAATTCAAAAATAAAGTTACTTATGTCCCAATCAATTGATTTCAAGTATCTCTTCAAAATTTCAGCCTCTTTGTTCTCTGGATGATACAAATCACCACTACCTCCTGAAATAAGAAGGTGTTGAATTTCATTCCTTTTTATTTTTGGCAAGACCTGCAATAAACGATCAACATTGCTATTGAATTTAGTGATATCATTCTTCGCATCGTACATTACCATTCCGCTTAAAACAATTCCTATATCGTAATTTTTGTTTTTGGATTCGCTAATAGGAGTTTCCCATAACCTTACAAACTCATCCAAAATAAAACTGTTCCCAAAGAAGAACACTGCGAAAACCGTAAACACTAGAAGTTTCTTTTGTTTGCGATGATTTTTACAAAAAAACATCCACATCAATAAAAAAACTATATATGTAAAAGGGGACAGGAGGAAGGACAATATTTTCGAAAGCACAAAAAACATTAAGAAACCTTTCCTATTCTTTTTTCGATTGAATTTCGTTTTCGATTAAGTAAATCAGTTTTGTTTTTACTATAATCAATATTCATTACACAATAAATTCGATCTGAAATTGGATCCATAATTTCGTAGGCTTCTTCAACAAGTTTTAACAAGTAACCAACTTTTTCTGCTTCTACTGTAGTGCCCATAGATCCAAATTGATATTTATAACCTGAATTTTTAATGTGTTGCACAACTTTACTCACGTGGTCTCCAATATCTTCACCCTTGTCTAAAGGAAATATAGCAAAATTCATTAATGCAGACATACTTAATTTTTTTTAAAAAAAAAGCTGTTCATATGATGAACAGCTACTCTATGAATGTTTTTTGTGATTAGCCTAAATCGTCAAATTCAACTTCGGTTTTGTATGATACAGCACTTTCTTCGGGTTCATACCCCTCATAAACTCCCTTTTCGTCTTGAATAAATTCTACAGCTTCTTTAAGTCCTGCAGTGAATTTTTCAAAATCCTCTTTGTAAAGAAAAAGCTTATGCTTTTCAAAGTGAAATTTACCATCATCGGAAAATTTCTTTTTACTTTCTGTGATTGTTAAATAGTAATCGTCACTTTTTGTCGCTTTCACGTCGAAAAAGTACGTTCTTTTCCCTGCTCTCACGGCTTTCGAAAAGATTTCGTCCCTTCTTTCACGCCCGTTTCCATTTTCGTTATTGTCCATTAGTTTGGTTTTATTTTACAATTTTTCCGTTTTCGTATCAGGCTTCTAATATAGAATAAATTTTTAAAAAGAACACATATATATTTATTAGGCTATCAATTTTACTAGTTTATAGGTAGTATGCTATTGTTTAAGGAAATTATTTTTTATTTTCCTTTGCCTTCTTTTTTGCTATTCTCCGTTGATGCCAATCAATATTTTGCGGATGAAAGTAAATAAAGAAGCTAACTGCTACAAACCAAAACAAAGTAGATTTTAATATGGAAATAAAATGCGCAAAACCATACTGAAACATAAATGATGAGTCCCCAATAGTACCGCGTATAGTTTGCGTTAATATAAATGAGAAAATACAGAACAAAGAGAATATTAAGCTAAAAACTGAATTATGAAACAATGCCTTTTGAAAAGTGATGTTAAACTTATATTTTTTTGAAAATAGAAGATAGGAACTTAAAACTAGGCATAAAATCAAAATTAACCGTCGATAAACGTGCAAGTTTTGTTCAATTTCTAAGCTGTCTCTGCTTATTTTTTGATAGGATTCATAGGTTTCACTTGGTAATGATTTTATCTTTTTAAAGACTAATGAATCCTCAAAAAAGGTAGCTTTCAATGAATCCTTAGAAGTTGAGGCAATCCCTTCCTTTTGTTCATCGTCCAAATCGTTAAAGAAAAATATTTTATCATCTAAACTAAGTGTTTCATACTTTGATGCACTTCCAGAAGACGAATACGTAATGAAGTAAAGTACAAAAATTGCAACAAGAGTTCCTAAAACCAATAGTTTGTATTCTTTCATAAAATAAAAAAGCGATTAAGGTACAAATGTACAACCTTAATCGCTGAAATGTATTTTTGAAAATGTATTTTTTAACTATTCATAGAAATCAAGAATTCTTCATTGTTTTGAGTATGGCGTACTCTTTCTTGTAAGAAATCCATTGCTTCTTGAGCAGTCATGTCAGCTAAGAATTTTCTTAAGGCCCATATGCGCTTTATAGCATGTGGTTCCATAAGTAAGTCGTCACGTCTTGTTGATGATAAGTTCAAATCAATAGCTGGGTAGAGTCGCTTGTTAGCCAGTTTTCTATCCAACTGTAGTTCCATATTACCAGTCCCTTTAAATTCTTCAAAGATAACCTCATCCATTTTAGATCCCGTATCTACTAAAGCAGTGGCAAGTATTGTTAACGAACCACCATTCTCAATTTTACGAGCGGCTCCGAAAAATCGTTTTGGTTTGTGCAACGCATTTGCATCAACCCCTCCAGAAAGTACTTTTCCCGAAGCTGGAGATACTGTGTTGTATGCCCTAGCCAGACGTGTAATAGAGTCCAATAAGATTACAACATCATGTCCGCACTCAGTCATTCTTTTTGCTTTTTCTAGAACTAGGTTAGCTACTTTAACATGCTTATCTGCTGGTTCATCAAATGTAGAAGCAACAACTTCTGCATTCACCGATCTAGCCATGTCAGTAACCTCTTCAGGTCTTTCATCAATTAATAAAACAATCATGTATACTTCAGGATGGTGCTCTGCAATAGAGTTCGCAACTTCCTTGAGTAGCATTGTTTTTCCAGATTTTGGTTGAGATACAATTAGACCTCTTTGACCTTTACCAATAGGAGCAAACATATCTAAAATACGCATAGATATGGATTGTTTTTGACCTTTAACTAGTGTGAATTTTTCTTCAGGGAAAAGAGGTGTTAAATAGTCAAAAGGAACTCTGTCTCTAACAACATCGGGTTCTCTACCATTAATTTCCTTTACTTTAACTAATGGGAAATATTTTTCTCCTTCCTTAGGAGGGCGAATCATACCCACTACTGTATCTCCTGTTTTCAAACCAAATAATTTTATTTGAGTTTGCGAAACATAAATATCATCAGGAGAAGTTAGGTAATTAAAATCAGAAGATCTTAAAAAGCCATAACCATCAGGCATAACTTCTAAAACACCTTCGCTATCAACAATACCATCGAAATTATATAGTGGTTCCGAAGGTTTTCGGTCATTATTATCTTTCACGTTATGTCTTTCTTTTCTTTCGAATTTCTGTTCTTTTCGTTCACTGTTTTCTCTTCGGCCTGGTAAATCATTCTTTTCTGGCTTTATAGGCTTTTCTTCCTCAGATAAATGATTAGGTTTTTCTTCCTCAACCAATTGAGTAGTACTTTCTTCAGCAACAGATACTTGAATGTCCCTTTCTTTAGTAATTTTTCCATCTTTGAAATCATTCATAGAACTGGCTTTGTGCTCTTCGCTTGAGTCTTTATGTATTCTTACTCTTTTTCGCTTCTTCTTCGGTTCATCGCTCGAGGAATTTTCAGAAGTGCCATTTTCTTTGTGATTCTTTTGCTCGTTAAGAATAGCCTCAATTAGCTCGGCTTTTTTTAATTTATCAGCTCCATTAACATTAATAACTGATGCAATATCACGCAAGTCAGCTACTAGCTTTTTGTTTAAATCCAAAATGCTGTACATATAAAAATCGATTGGTGGTTGTATTTGTTCAATATGAAAAAAACTAGGGGAAAATATTCTGCCAGATTATGCTGAATTGTTTCTTATGCAATGATATGAATAATATCCAATCCACAAGAGTAAATTTTGATTTTTTTAAAAAAAAAACAAGAACTTTTGAAAAATGCACTAATCTTTTCTGCATTGTAAATAAAAGTTATCGTATTCTGTCAACGGATTTTATTAACTCATCATCTTTCTTAATTGCTTTATAAGCAAGAAAGAAAAATAGTGTTGAAGTCGGTAAAATAAAAATCACATAACCGAAGTTAAATCCACCTTCAGCTAGTTCTTTGGTGTTGAAATAGGAGATAACGATAAATACTATTTCTGCCATTGTTAACAAACCGCCTATTCTGGAAAGTTTCATTTGTTGCTTTCTGTTTTTGAATAAAAAAATGGATGTCAATGCTAAAATAGCTATTCCTATTCCAAGAATAAGTGTTTTCATATCGCCACTGGTCTTTTCGCCGATAGAATTAAAAGTGCCAGAACCCGTTACAAAATAGGAGTCATCTAGTATTTTGTAAGTGAAATAGGTTCCTGTGGCAAAAAGTACTTGAACGACTCCAGCTAAGAGAAGATATAAAGATTGAATTCTTTGAATCATAGTGTTGTTTTTAAGCCAATGCTTTTTTAATAAGAGCTAGTATCGGTAATGGGTAATTTATTTCTAATGCAAATTTATGCGCTTTATCTGACATTTTAGCCCAAGTCTTTTGAATAATTTTAACCCACTTTTCTTCAGAATAATTTTTAGTTGACGCAAAGGGTACAATATAATGCTCTAAAAAAACCAAACACGCAACATCCTCTATAAGTTGAGAGTTTTCATTTTTACGTAAATCTTTTTTAGCGATCATACTTTTAACCTCTTCTATAAACTCTATGGAATAGCCTACATTCGATAATACATCAGCCGCTTTTTCTGCTTGATAGGTGTACAGTTTTATCCGCCATTGATAATATCCTTTTTTATCCATGGGAAAATCTTCTCGAGGAATATCCCATCTTCTAAAATGTTGGCATCGAGCCCCCATTTCCTGAGTGTCTGTGAAATTTGGATTCAGTTTTTTTAGCCATTCAAAACACTGTTGAGAATAAATTAAAGCCTCTCCCTTAGGATCCTCTTTAAGAACTTTATTTATCAATTTAATTGCAGCACTTTTCATTTAGAAACTAACTTTTGAAAAACATTAATAAGATGATCAATTTCTTTCTTTGTATTATATGTTGAGAAAGATATTCTAATTGCAGGTTGGTCCATAGGTGTTCCAATATGTTTTAAAACATGTGACCCTTTATTGGCTCCAGATGTGCAAGCACTTCCGCCACTAATAGCAACACCTTCTAAATCCAAATTAAAGAGCAACATCGAAACGTCTTTATTGGTTTTAAAAGAAACATTTAAAATAGCAGGTGAAGAAGATCTGTAATTCCCATTTACGGCAAAATCAAAATCGCTTTTTTCTAATTCGTCAATCAAATATGTTTTTAATTCAGATAGTTTTTTTAGCTTGTTCTCTTTGTCAGTCTTCACATCTAAAAGTGCTCTTTCTAAACCTATAATCCCTACAGTATTTTCAGTTCCGCCTCTTAAGCCCCTTTCTTGATTACCTCCTTTGATATAAGCAGAAATATCATTACCGTTTTTTGCAAACGTAAAGCCAATTCCTTTGGGCCCATGAAATTTATGCGCAGAGCAGGACAAAAAATCTATACCTAGTTTTTTAACATCAATATCAAAATAAGCAATACTTTGAACCGTGTCTGAATGAAAAAGAGCATTATTTTCCCTACAAATAGAAGCCACTTCATTGATAGGTAGAATATTGCCGATTTCGTTGTTTACGTGCATCAAGCTTACCAAAGACTTCTTTTTATTGGATAAAAGCCTTTTTAAATGATCTAGGTTAACGTCGCCATTATTGTCGACTTCAACATAATCCACTTCGATTTTTTGAGGCAGATTTAGAATTGGTTTTAAAACTGCATAGTGCTCAATTTCAGATGTTATAATCCTTTCAATACCTAAATCATATATAGCACAATGAAAAATGGAGTTATTCGCTTCAGTTCCACTGGAGGTGAAAATAATTTCATTTGAATCTGCATTGATACTATTCGCAATGTTTTTGCGTGCTATTTCAATTTTGGCTCGAGCGCTTCGTCCAAAGGAGTGAATAGAGGAGGGGTTGCCAAAAAGCTCTGTGTTTGCTTCATGCATAATATCAGCAACTACCTCTGAGAGTGGTGTTGTAGCAGCATTATCAAAATATACTTTTTGCATTGAGATTTAAGCGATAATTTCTTTAATTTCAAAAATGATTTTTTTGGCAAGTTCCTCTGCCTTCTCTTCATTAGCACTTTCCGAATAAATTCGAATAATAGGCTCCGTGTTTGATTTTCTTAAATGCACCCACTCTTCAGCAAAATCAATTTTCACACCATCTACAGTGTTGACGTTTTCGTGAGCATATTTATCCCCCATTTTTTGTAAAATTAAATCAACATCAATTTCAGGAGTTAGTTCAATTTTATTTTTGCTAATGTGATAGTTTGGATATCCTTCTCTTAATTGTTTTGGTGATTTTCCTGTTTTGGCCATATGCGTTAAAATCAAAGCGATTCCAATTAAAGCGTCTCTTCCATAATGCAAATCTGGAAAAATGACACCGCCATTTCCTTCACCGCCAATTACAGCATTTTGGGCTTTCATTTTATTAACAACATTCACCTCACCAACAGCAGCAGGGAAATATTCGCCACCAGCTTTTTCCGTAACATCTCGCAATGCTCTTGTACTTGATAAGTTTGAAACCGTATTCCCAACTCGTTCCGATAAAATATAATCCGCAACAGCAACTAAAGTATACTCTTCACCAAACATACTTCCATCTTCACAAACTAAAGCTAAACGGTCAACATCAGGGTCAACAACAATCCCAACATCTGCTTGGTTATCAATTACAGTTTTTGATATCTCAGTTAAATTTTCAGGTAGAGGTTCGGGATTATGAGGAAAATGTCCATTTGGCTCACAATACAATTCATAAATTGTTTCAACACCCAAGGCTTTTAGCAATTGAGGTAAAACGAGCCCACCTGTTGAATTTACAGCATCAATCGCCACTTTGAAATTAGCGGATTTGATGGCTTCTATATCAACAAGTTCGTGGTTTATAATTTCTTGAATATGAATATCAAAGTAATCGTTTTTCTCTATTACTTTTCCCAAGTTATCTACTTCGGAATATGTAAAATCTTCACGCTCTGCAATTTCCAAAAGATCTTGTCCGTCTTCACCAGAAATAAATTCGCCTTTCCTGTTTAGTAACTTTAAAGCATTCCATTGTTTTGGATTGTGCGAAGCCGTAAGAATGATACCACCATTTGCGCCCTCAAGAGGAACGGCAACTTCAACTGTAGGAGTGGTAGAAAGTCCTAGGTTTATAACATCAACACCCATTCCAGATAACGTAGATATTACAAGGTTTTCAACCATTAAACCACTAATCCTTGCATCCCTTCCTACCACAACACTCAAGGGACCCTCAGATTGCTTCTTCAACCATTCAGCATATGCACTTGTAAATTTAACAACATCAAGTGGGCTAAGACCTTCACCTGGTTTGCCTCCAATCGTTCCTCGAATTCCTGAAATAGATTTGATAAGTGTCATTTTGATTCATTATATTTGTGCAAATTAATAAAAACTACCCTTAGTTCTAAAAATGACTTTTTTACCCACAAATATCTAATAGCCTAAGTATCTGAAAGTGTGTTTGTTGACTCCTTTGTTTATTTTTTAAACAAAAGGAATGTGAATAATAAAAATCAAGGGTTGTTGTTATTTAAATTAAAATTAACAAAATTATACAAGAAGTAATTTTTATGGATTTTTTTGAATCTCCCGACGATCATAGAGAAGTAATGAACAAAGTTATTCGTTTTGAATCTATGTTAGCGAATCAAGAAAATTATTATTTTGATTGTGAAGAATTTCAAGACATTATAGAATATTATCTCCTCCGGTCTGATTTTGACAAAGCTAAACATGTAGTTGATTATTCACTTAATCTTCATCCCACAAGCATTGACTTAAAAATTTTAAAAACACAGGTTTTAGTGGGGTTTTTGAAATACAAAGATGCGCTTGACCTCGTTGAAGAAATTGAGCTTTACGAACCGCATAATGTCGACTTGCTTCTTGTTAAAGGAACTGTGTTGAGTAAATTAAAAATGAGTGATAGAGCGATAGCCTGTTTTAAACGCTGCATCGATCATTCAGAATATATTGATGAAGTGTATCATTTCATTGCCTCTGAATACCAGAGAACACAAGAATATGAAGAGGCCATTCGTTATTTTAAACTCTGCTTAAAAACCAATCCTGAAAATGAAAGTGCGTTATATGATTTAAACATGTGTTTTGAGTGCACAAGTAGTTATGATGAAGCAATTGATTTTTACACTAATTTAATTGATAACGCCCCCTATTGCGAGTCCATATGGTTTAATTTGGCTGGCACATATTCCAGAATAGAAAAATGGTTGAAAGCAGTTGATTGCTACGATTATGCTTTAGCAATTAATCCTCAATTCGCATCTGCTTATTTTAACAAAGCTAATGCGCTGGCATCCTTTGGCGATTTTCAAAGCGCAATAGATGTCTATAAAGAATCCTTTGAATATGAAGGACCAACATTTATAACATACTCCTATGTTGGTGAATGTTATGAAAGATTAAAAAAGTACGAAAAAGGTATTCTTTTTTATAAAAAAGCAATTTGTCAAAATGAAGATTATGCAGAAGCCTGGTTGGGTGTTGCAATTTGCCAAGATGGATTAGGCAGTTCAAATGAAGCCTATGCCTCAATAACTAAAGCAATTGAGTTGGATAAAGAAAATCCAGATTTTTGGTATACAGCTTCAGAAATTGAAGAACGTCTTGGTTATATTGATGATAGCATAGTATCCATGAAAAAAGCCGTTGAACTGGATGAGACAGATTTGTCTTTGGCTTTAGATTATTTGTTGCTTTTGGAAAGACATTTTAATTCTTCTATTGTTGAAGAAGCTTTGGGTGAAACAATCGAGAAATTTTCTACAAGTTCAGCCTTAATGTATTTTAAAACAGCTTTTTTGTTAAAACAAGGTAAGTACCAACAAGGTTATCAGTGTTTTGAGCAGGCTTTGAATGTGGATTATCAAAGTCATGAAAAAGTATTTAATTATTATCCAAAAGCAAAAGACAATCAGAATCTGTTAGAACTGATTGATTTATATCGAGATTAATTCCTAATTTTGACTTCAAACTATCCAACTATGAAAGAGATATCAGTTGATGAATTAAAAGAAATGCAAGACAATGGTGACGTTTTTCAACTTGTAGATGTTCGCGAACCCAATGAGTTTGAAATATGTTCACTGGGTGGTGATGAAATTCCGATGAGTCAGATTATGGCAAGATATCAAGAGATTTCAAAAGAAAAGAAAGTAATCGTTCATTGCAAAAGTGGAAAGCGATCTGCTAATGTAATTCAAGCTTTGGAACAAAATTTCGGGTACAGTAACCTGTATAACTTAGAGGGTGGGATTCTAGCTTGGGCTGAAGAAATTGATCCTGAAATGGACCAGTACTAAATAAATTAATAAAGAATTAATACAACCGATCTGACGTAAAATTAGATCGGTTTTTTTTTAAACTCTATAGGTGATGTATAAAAAAAGAAGCTTTTTTGGTTATTTGGGAGTTTATTTAAGAGGTTTGGCTATGGGGGCTGCCGATGTTGTTCCAGGAGTTTCGGGAGGAACAATAGCGTTTATTTCTGGAATTTACGAAGAACTGTTAAATACAATAAAAGCTTTTAACCTTACTAATTTAAAGAGCATTCCTAAAGAGGGAATCGTTTCGTTTTGGAAGAAAGTAAACGGAACCTTCATACTTGCGTTATTTTTAGGAATAGGGTCAAGTATTGTTTCTTTAGCAAGTATCATTAGTGGAATATTAGAGCAACCGGGACAAACAGGTCAAAAAATAGGGTTGTGGAGTTTCTTTTTTGGATTAATAATAGCCTCTATTTTATACATTGCTAAACAAATTAAAGGTTGGGGAATAAAAGAAATTAGAGGTTTAATTGTCGGAGGAGGTATTGCATTCTATGTAACTATTGCTCAAGTAGCT
>JBJKXR010000031.1:0-27079 GCA_045561495.1 Flavobacteriales bacterium
ATTTTGGTAAACTGCTCTGCCTAGTGATTTCAAACTAATTCCCCAATGTGATTCAAAGGTTCTGTCTTCAAATTGAATGATGCACTGCTTAAATTTTATCGGAACTGAGTCAACTAAAGGAAAACGCCATTGTCCGTCTCTTGCAATTTTAGCACTTAATAAATCCCCATTTTTGGATTCAATAATAGTACTTGTGGGAAGTTTAAAATATATTTTGGGTAAACAAAATAACCAATAAATAAAAATAATCGCAATTAAACTTACAACCGTTTTAAACCATCTTTTTTTATGAATACTTTTTAGTTTCACGTTGTCAAGTTAGTTGATTTATTGGTGTTAATTAAGTTGATTTATTATTCGATACAATTTGAATGTAAAGTGCTTTAGTACTCTTTTATAAAACTCAATTAAATATCCAATAATAACTTGCTTGAAATAAGTGTTTTCTTTTACCCATATCGCAAATTAGAGATTCTCTTGGGTATTTTTGAGGTGTAAAATCCTGTCCGTTATTTTTTTGAGTTTTTTGATAAAAGTCTAAAGCTACAAAGCTTTGAGAAACAATTATTTTTATTTGTTGCAAAAAACTATTCATATTAGCTGTAGGGATGGCAATTTTACAATATTCAAAGGTTTCTTTGTATAGTTTTTGAACTTTGTATTTTAAAACCTTAATATCCTTGGTTTCCGTAGCAACCGTTCTTATACCTTCTTTAATATCTTTGTTTACATCAAAAATATCATTACAAACTTGAATCAACCCTCCAATTTTAAGTAAGCACTCTATTTCTTGTTCAGAAATTACGTTAGGAAAACAACATCGATAAAACAACAGAGATTCTCCTCCTTTTTTATAAGTGATATTAAATAGCTCTTGCCATTCTGTTGCAGGATCTTTTTGCTTTAAACTTAGCACTTGAGCTTCAAATACACGATTTGCAAATTCATTTAGTCTTTTTTTATCAGGAGAAATCAATAAAATTTCACTTACCAAATCACAAAATAATTTTTCATGAGCATTTTGAGGTTTGATTTTTGGAGACAAACTCATTAATCCTTTTATTCTTCCTGAAGATTCGTAAGAGCGATCGAAAAAGTCATCAAATAATCCAGTAATCGCAGCCATTAATGTAAGCGACTTTCTTTCTTGCGTTCCTACTTTAACATTTAGTAAGTCAGCAATGCCTTCTCCAGCTAAAACGGGTGAACCAATTCCATAATAGTTGGTTATTTTTTCAAAGTCATACTCTGTTAGAGAGCCATCGTTTTGTTTGTGGTACTTACTAAGAAATGGATGGAGATATTCATGGACAAAAGCTTTTTGCTCACGAATTTGATTTTGAACAGATAACAATCGTTTCGGGAAAATGAAAATGTTTCTAACAAAGCTCATCTTCCCTATAAGTTAGTTTAATTGAATTTTATTGTTGTTAATTATTCCAATAACTTTTCCTTTAATTTCAGAGCCAATAAAAGGTGAGTTTTTGGACAAGCATTCAATATCAGACTTTTCAAAATTGTGGCTTCCTTTTTGACTAAATATAGTCAGGTTAGCTCTTTCATTTTCTTCTATCTTGGGATTTAAACCTAAAATATGAGCAGGATTTGTTGCTATTAATCGAATAATTTCTTCTTCTGAAAAACCATCTCCAAGAGCTTGATTTAATGCTCCAAATGATGCCTCTAAACTCACTCCTCCAAAGTCAGCATTATCAAATTCACAAAATTTAGTTTCAATGTTTTTAGGAGTATGGCCACTAGATACAGCGTCAATTGTCCCATCTTTTAAACCTCTAATTAGTGCATTTCTATCTTCCTCTGAACGCAAGGGAGGCAACAGTTTGTAATTCGCATCAAATGAAGTGGTTGCTTTATCTGTAAAATAGAGGTTTGAAATATTTACATCGCAAGTTACTTGAATGCCTTTTAATTTAGCTTCTTTAATTATCTCAATACTCTTTTTAGTAGAAACTCCGGTTATATGAATAGGAGAATCTGTATATTCAGCGATGTATAAATCTCTGATTAAAGCGAGTTCCTCAGCAAGTGCAGGGCGAACCTTCATTCCTAAGGTTGCGGCAACCTCCCCTTCATTGATCATTCCTCCATTAGCGACAGTTTCATCTTCACAATAACAAATTATTTTTCCCCCAAACGGTTTTGTATACAAAAGAGCTCTTTTTAATAACTCAGGGTTTTTTAATGTTTTTTTTCCGTCCGTAAATGCAACAGCTCCAGATAGATGCATGTCATACATTTCAGTTATTTCTTTTCCTTCTTGATTCTCAGTTACCGTTCCTGCGGGTAGTAAGTTTACAATATTGTTTGAAGAACTATTTTTTACAAATTTAATTTGAGATTTATTGTCAATTGGAGGTACAGTTCCGGAAACTCCCAAAACTGATGTAAAACCACCTTTAGCAGCGCTTTTTAGTAAGTTTTCGATGTTGTCTTGATGCTCATTTCCGGGTTCTCTTATAACGCTAAATAAATCAACCCAACCGTCAGAAACACATAAGTGATCACCTTTAATTACATTTTTAGAACCACCTAAATTTTTTCCGATTTTAACGATTGACCCTTTTTCAATTAATATGTCTTTGGTTTGTAAATGAAAAACTGAATTAGGACTAATGATTTTTGCAGATTTTATCAGTGCATCCATAGAAAATTAATTTGAGTAAAAATAGCCAAAATTGATTGGCTTAACCTAATAAGAAGTTAAATTTTAATTCTTATTAAAATCATTTCTGCGAAAAGGCAAACTAAGGCGATAATTAAGCATGAAAACCAGTGGGTGTTTTTTATATCGGATAGTTGTTTTAAATTATTGGATTGGTTACCAAAAACCTCAACAATTGATATTAGAGGGGAATTGGTAATCTTGCTTAATGTTTTAAGTTGTTCGTCAATGACCATACTTTCAGTTCTATCATAATTCAAGCCAAACGAACCGATTATTTTCTTGGAGTTCATTAGTTCATAATACCCTTTCTTAAAAGTAGAAGGGATTAATGATGAGTGATTGTTTATTCTTAGTTGAGAGACGTTGTTTTTGGATTTAATATTGATGTGTCGATCTGATGATGAAGGTGTAATCAACTTAGTTTTACCGGAAATAAAATATTGAATAGGGGTCGTGTTGATAGATTTAAATAGCATTTGATACAGTAGGGGTATTATTAGTGCTTTTTGAGAAAAATTAGATTGTGATTTTGAAAGACCGCTTCCTAGATAGTAAAAGTTTTTGTGCGTAATAAGAAATGGAGAGTCGTTTTCTTTGAAAATAATTGTTTCAGAATTTTGAGCAGGAACCAAATCATAATGAGTGTATAATGAAGGGAAAGCTTCTTTTAAATTTTTTCTTTCTTTCTTTTTTTCAAAAACGTCTTTAAAAAATGAATGCGATTTTTGGATGTCTCCAATATTAATAGTTGAAGTGTCTATGCCTCTAACAGAGACATTACCCCACAGCTTAAATGCATTATTGTAATTACTTATGTCGGTATTTTCCCCAGGTATTATTCCTACAATTTTTCCGAGTTTACTGAGTTTTAATAATTCAATTGCTAAGTTTTGAGATATTTTATCGAGTTCGCCAAGAAGAATTAAATCTTGTTCTCCAAGTTTCTTGTAGTCAATTTCAACTGGGGACAAAGTAGATAATTCAACGGAGCTATCGCCCTTAAAAACCTTTTTAACTGTTGGGACTATTTCAGATTTTTCTTGAGCAATTAGGCAAACCTTTTGTTGACTAGGAATTAAATATGAAAACAATAACTCATTATCAAATAATAAAGCTTGGTCTTCGATACTAATAACACCTTTAATTAAACTATCCTGAGGAATCTGGAATTTAAAATCATACTTGCTTTTGCCAAGTGCCAATTCAGCAATGGTAAAGGAGTTGATTCGATTGTTTATACTAAGTTTAACGATTTGATTTTTTAATGGTTTTGTTCCGTGATTTGAAATGCTGAACTTTAAAGTTTCAGTTCCAATTTTTTTTCGAACGGGTGACTCAAACCAAACAGAATCAAGAGATATATTTAATTCTTGACTACTCTTTAATAGAGCTAAATTAATTTGAAAACTATCGGGGTTTTCTATTTTATTTGTATTCAGTTGTTGAAAGTCTGATATCCAATAAAGTTGATTGTTCTTGGTTTTGTTGCCCTGAAAGAATAAGGATTGTCGGTTCATGATTGATTTAAAAGACCGACTATATTTGCTTGGATAAATTTTTGATATCTCTTCTTGTGCTTTTCTTTTATTTAAGGTTACTTGATGTTTACCTCTAAAATCATTTGTGACTAAATGAATTTTAGTATTCGGAGGAAGGGATTGAACAACTTGATCAGCGTATGCTTTTGCATTATTTAATTTGTTGCCCTCAACTCCTTCATTGTCCATACTGAACGAGTTGTCAATATATATACTCGTTACTTGGTTTTTATCATCTAATTTCTGTCCAGAGTAGGGGAAAGAGAATGCAAAAACTAAAAAACTAATAAACAATACCCTACATAATAAAATGAGCCAGTTTTTAATTTTACGAGCTTTTTTTGATTCCTCTTTGATTTCCTTCAATAAACTTACATTAGAGAAATAAACTGTTTTAAATTTCCTGAAGTTAAAGAGGTGCAATAAAATCGGAATACTCACTAGAAGTAAGCACCATAAAAACGAAGGATATAGAAAAGAAATGTCCAAATTTGGTTATTATATGTTCAAATATAACTTCTTTTTCTAAATTTTATTTCAGAGAGGGTTGCTTGTTCAAAAAGAATTAATATCTTTGCACACCAATTTTTAGAAAAAGAATTAAGTTATGTCATTAACTGTTACAGCTGAAAAGAAGAAAGAAATTTTTGCCAAATTTGGTAAAAGTGAAAACGATACAGGTTCTACTGAAGGACAAATTGCCCTTTTTACAGCTAGAATTACTCATTTAACGGATCATTTAAAGGAGAATAAAAAAGATTTCGTTTCCAAAAGATCATTAATCAGAGCTGTTGGTAAAAGGCGATCTTTATTGGACTACCTAAAAGCAAAAGATATTGAAAAGTATAGAGCTTTAATTTCCGAATTAGGATTAAGAAAGTAATTTTTACTTACAAGATAATTTTACTAAAAGGGCTTCTATAAGAAGCCCTTTTTTTATTGTGTTCTAACTTTAGTTTTCAACCTTATTTAAAATACTAATATTCCCCTGTAGGCTTCTCCTTTAAAAATTATATCTTTGCAAACAAATAAATAGATATTATATAATGAGTATTCAAGCAAAAAGTCAAACTATTGAGTTGGCGGGTGGTAAAACGATTACCATCGAAACAGGAAAGTTAGCGAAACAAGCTGATGGTTCTGTAGTTATTAAACAAGGTGGAACAATGCTTCTAGCTACTGTTGTTTCTTCAACAGAGTTAAGAGATGGAATTGATTTCTTTCCACTTTCAGTTGATTATAGAGAAAAATGGACTTCTGCAGGTAAATTTGCAGGAGGATACATGAAAAGAGAAGCTCGTCCTACTGAGACAGAGATTTTAATATGTAGGCTGGTTGATAGAGCATTACGTCCTTTATTCGCAGACGATTATAGATTAGAAACACAGGTGATGATACAGTTGATCTCCTATGATGAGAATGCTTCAACACCAGAGTCATTGGCTGGATTAGCTGCTTCAGCTGCAATAGCAGTATCCGATATCCCTTTTTTAGGGCCAGTTTCTGAAGCACAGGTTGCCAGAGTAAATGGTGAGTTTATTGTGAATCCAAATAAAGCGGAATTGGCTGAGGCTGATATGGATATGGTAATCGCTGCTACACTGGAAAATATTATGATGGTGGAAGGTGAGATGAAAGAAGTATCTGAAGATGACATGATTGCTTGCATCAAAGCCGCTCACGAAGTAATTAAATTACAATGTCAGGCACAATTGGATTTGGCCGCTCAGGTTGAAAAAGCGCAAACGAAAAGAGAATATCCAGCGCCAGAAAGTAATGAGGAAGTTTATGCCGCTGTTAAAGAGGCAACGTATGATAAGATTTATGAAGTTGCAAAGAAAGGTTCTTCTAAGAAAGAAAGAAGTGCTGCTTTTGCTGCAATTTACGATGAATTAAAAGCAACTTATTCGGAAGAGGAACTAAACGAGCTGGGAGGACACATTTCTACAGGATTCAAAAAATCTCAAAAAGCTGCTGTTAGAGACTGTGTTTTAAACGAAGGATCTCGATTAGATGGTAGAGCAACCGATAAAATAAGAGATATCTGGACAGAAGTTGATTACTTGCCAGGTGCTCATGGTTCAGCAATTTTCACAAGAGGTGAAACTCAAGCATTAACTTCTCTTGCATTAGGAACTTCATTAGATGCTCAAAAACTTGATGGAGTATCTGTTCAAAGAGAAGATCAGTTTTATTTACACTATAATTTTCCTCCATTTTCAACAGGTGAAGCTCGTCCAGTAAGAGGAACTTCAAGAAGAGAGATCGGTCATGGAAACTTGGCTTGGAGAGGTTTAAAACCTGTTGTTCCATCTGGAGAAGACTTTCCTTACACAATTAGAATTATTTCTGACATATTAGAATCTAATGGTTCTTCATCAATGGCATCAGTATGTGCTGGTACATTGGCATTGATGGATGCTGGTATTCAAATTTCTAATCCGGTTTCAGGTATTGCAATGGGGTTGATTTATGACAACGAATCAGGGAAATATGCAGTTCTTTCCGATATTTTAGGAGATGAGGATCATTTAGGAGACATGGATTTTAAAGTAACCGGTACTGAAAACGGGATTACAGCTACTCAAATGGATATCAAGATTGATGGTCTTCCTTACGAGGTTTTAGAGAAAGCTCTTTTCCAAGCGAAAGAGGGTAGGTTGCATATCTTGAATGAAATGGCAAAAACCATAACTAAACCAAACGAAGACTTTAAAGCTCATGCGCCAAGAATTATTGGGTTTACAATTCCAACTGAATTTATGGGTGCGGTAATAGGTCCTGGCGGTAAGGTTATCCAAGAACTACAGAAAGAAACCGAAACTACAATTGTTCTGGAAGAGAAAACAGATAAAATTGCCTCCGTTGCTGTTGCGGGGAGCAATAAGGAAGGAATCGATAAGGCTGTTGCTGCGATAAAAGGAATTACTACTGTTCCTGAAGCTGGAGAAACGTATAAAGGAAAAGTTAAGGTAATTCTTGATTTTGGTGCTATTATAGAGTTTTTACCAGGAAAAGAAGGTTTATTACACATATCAGAAATCGCTCATAAGCGCATTAAAGATGTAAAGGATGAACTGGAAGAAGGTCAAGAGGTAGACATTAAGATTCTTGAAATCGATAAGCGTTCCGGTAAATTTAAGCTTTCAAGAAAGGCCCTTTTACCAAAACCAGAGAGAAAGGAACAATCTGCTGAATAGGCATTATTTTAAGATTAAATAGTTAAAGCCCTTGATTTTTCAAGGGCTTTTTTTATTCGTGTTTTTTAATGTTTGAACATATTTTTTCTTTTTGACAAAAAGAAAAAATAAAAAGCAGTTTGAATTTGCACAGATGGTTTTCTTGATTAGTTTTGTTCAATAAACCAAAAAAAATAATTATTATGTCAGAACAAACAAACGCAGGTAAAGGTCTAGGTGTAGCTGGACTTATTTTAGGTATTTTAGGAGTGATTTCTGCTTTTATTCCATGTTTAGCTGCATGGGCAATTTTATTATGTCTTGTGGGAATAATTTTATCTGCTATTTCGATTTCAAAAGCAAAAAAAGGAAACGGTCCTAAAGGTGTCGGAAAGGCTGGTTTAATATTATCCATTATTGGTGCTATAATCGTAGTAGTTTGGGTGTTTGTTTTTGCAACAGCTATGTCAGAAGGTCTTGATGCATTACAAGATCCAGCATTCCAAGACGCTATCAAGGAAGGTTTAGAAAATGCAAATGAGAAATTAGAGAATTTAGATGACAAATAATATATTTTTTGAATATATATAGGCTCATAAATTTAATACTAGCCGGAGTACTAACATTAATTTTTAGTTACTCCGGTTTTTTTATATCTTTTTTTCCTGAAAGCGGTATAACTTGCAATTTTAAAAGGATTACTGGGTTAAATTGTGGAACATGTGGGTTCACAAGAGATTTTAATACTCTTTTGACTTTTTCTTCTGATCATTTAATTAACCCTTTTTCTATTTATGTTTTTACTTTTTTAGTAATTCAATTTTTGTGGCGATTGATTTTGATATCCTTTAACTTGGATATCCAAAAGAATAAAAAGACAAAAACAATTGATATTTTTGTGTCAATTTGTCTTTTTCTAATCGTGTTTGTTCCCATTTTTATTGTTTCAATAAAACAGTCTTTAGCAATTTTGTAGCTACCCTCCAGCAGAAAGAGCTCCACTTATTAAAGTGAAAAACATTGTTAAATAAGCCCCAAAGAACAAAATAAATATTAATACAACAGCTGCTGAAAGTGAAATTCCAATTATGGAACAAGTTTTTCCAGCTTTTATTGTATTGTAAGAGGACTCATCATACAAACCTGGATTCGCTTCGAAAAGTTTCATGCTTTTTTTTGCTAAAACGAGTCCAATAATTCCGCAGGCAAGACTTATAAATCCATACATAAAACAAGTGCAGATTGAAATTATACCAAGTGCAATAACTGCATTCGTATTGGGGAGTTTTTCTTTCATAATGAAATAAGTTTGTACGTAAAATTAAAAATGGTTAACCCAATAGTTGCAAAAAATAAACCTAAAATCACTTTGTGACCATTCTTAAACATGAATTTTAGATGAATTACTGTGTAAATAATTAAAAATAAAAGTGGTAATAATGCTGGGAATAGTTCGAAACTCTCGATAAAATCTCCATGAATCAATTTAAAAAAAGATCTTTGAATACCACAGCCCGGACATTCCATTCCTGTGATTTTTTTTATTCCGCATGTAAGCATTAGAAACCAGAGAAGTTAGAGTAAATGCTTGATGAACCAGAAGCAAATAAAAGAATAACAAATAAAATATAAAGTAAAGAAAAACTAGTTCCTACCAACGCACAAATTTTTCCTGCCTTTAAATTATTGTATGATGTTTTTGTATACTTTGAAGGGTTTGCCTTATACATTTTAATTGCTTTATTACTTAAAGCTAAAGCAATAATTCCAGTTGTTAAGCCAATAATTCCATAGCAGAAACAAGAGGGTATAGAAATTATTCCTAAAACTAAAACTGGAGTTGCATAGGGTACGTTTTCTGTACCACTGTCTGAGTTGTCAATTAAATCTTCTGTCATGGTAAAAATTGAATTGCGAAATTACGAAATAGTCAGCTTTATTTTTTTGTTTTTTTAATTTTTGTTAATTTAATGGAAACCCCAAAGTTGTGAAATCATGGTTTGATTTTTCTACTTTTTTTAATCGAGAGCCTGAAATCAACTTCGTCAAATTTTATGATTGTTTACCTCAGAAAGTTTCTTTTATTACTTTTTATTATTGGTATCGCGTTTTCTGCGTGTAGTCAAATTGGTAGTGATTCATTTCAAATACATTCCTTTAATACGGTAAAAGAAGAGTTGAAAAAATCTTTGTTACAAGCTGATGACTTAGAGCATTCCGGAAAATACGTTGAAGCATATATTAAGTATACCGAAGTGGGTAAAATGGCTTCTGAGGCTGGTAAACTTGATTATGCAAATGATATATATAGTATAGCGATAACTTTAAGACAAAAACACAGCTTAAAAATTCCGTATACCTACGAAGATCGAAATTTAGCCTTTTTAAATCTATGTAAGCACCTTCGTCAAAATAGGAATGATAAATCTGTTTTTTGGCACCAAGTTGCTATTAGTCAAACGCAGGCAGATGCAGATACATTGACGATGTTAAAACTTTATAAGAGTTTCGCTTTGTATTATATGGATAAATACGATCATGAAAATGCAATTCGCATCAATCAAATATCACTCCCCATTTCAAGAGCTTTTGGTGATACTGTTGAATATGCCATTAACTTATTGGATTTTTCAGATTTATTAAACAAAGAAGGTCGTTTCAAATCTGCAGATAGTGTATCTGATATCGGATACAAATTAATTCATGACTTTGAACTGAGAAATAACATTATGCACTCAACCAAATGGTCTTTTTGGTTTATAGAGTTGAAGGCTTTTATTTATTTCAATAAAGGCGATTTTAATACATCAGAGCAATTGTTTATGGCTTGTGTTGATAGTATAAAAAGGTTTCAGAATCGAGGAGGGATAAAACACTCAGATTTAGAGTATGTCACCAATATACGGCTGGGTAAGCTGTATTATGAGTTGGGTAATTATAATTCTGCTGATGTTCTTTTTGTAGCTGCAGATAAGATTTTAAGTGATCCTCATAATATTGGATTTAACAAGTCATTTTTGTACGATAACATGCTGCAAACCTACCAAAAGGCAGGGTTGTATAAAAAAGCATTTGAAGTTTCTGAGAAGTATAGAGGTTATATCGATAACTTAAATATAGAGGCAAGAAAACAGCACGATATCTTTTTGAAGGATATTGATTTGTTGCATATGGAGAACGACGAAAAAGAACTTGAAATTTTACGTCAAGAAAAGCATCAAGAATCAAAAGATGCCCAATTAACTTATTTAGGTATAGGGATATTTGCCGTTGGTATTATCGCTTTATTGCTTTTGCTTTTTTATCAGCGACAGAATCGAACAAATAAGCAATTAATTAAAATGAATTATACTATTGCGGAACAAAGAGATCAAATCACATCCAGTATTGAATACGCAAAAAAAATTCAAAAAGCTATTTTACCATCGAATGAGTTGATGAAGATTTGTTTGCCTTTATCCTATGTTTTTTATAGGCCTAGAGATATCGTCAGTGGTGATTTTTATTGGGTACATACTGTGGGGGAGAAGGTTCTTATTGCGTGTGCTGATTCAACTGGACATGGAGTTCCTGGTGCAATTGTAAGTATGATTGGTAATAATGGCTTGGACACATGTGTAAATGAATATGGGCTAACAAAACCCGCTCAAATTCTTGATGCTCTAAATAAATATGTAGAGGAAACCTTTGATAAGAGCAACGATACAGTAAATGATGGAATGGACATAGCCCTTTGCTTGTTTGATTTTGAGAAAAATGAGGTGGAATATTCTGGTGCAAACATTCCTTTATATATGGTTAAAGGCAATGAATTGGAGGTTACAAAGGCAGACAAGCAACCCATAGGACGTTACGAATATAGAAGGCCATTTACAAATCATACACTCAACCTAAGAGAAGTAGATCATATATACATGTGTTCTGATGGGATACAGGATCAATTTGGGGGGTCAAAGGGTAAAAAATTCAAAATAAGAAGATTGAGGAGATTGCTGATTGAACTTTCGCAACACGATATTAATGAACAAAAAGGAATGCTTAGTGAAACTTTTTTAGATTGGAAGAAAGATGAAGAGCAAGTTGATGATGTTTGTTTTATTGGAATACACGTAGGAAACCCATTAATGAATTAACTCTTTTTGAATTTGGAGTCATTAAAAAAAAGTAGCAATAAAAATCACAAAAAGGTTTACTATTTAGAAATTAATCCATACTTTTGCGCACCTGTTTTATAAAAAATAGATAAAGCTATGTCTAAAGTTTGTCAAATTACTGGAAAAAAAGTTATGGTTGGGAATAATGTTTCTCATGCATTAAATAGAACTAAAAGAACTTTTGAGCCAAATTTATTCGATAAGAAATTTTTTGTGCCAAGTACTAATGAGTGGGTTAAATTGAGAGTTTCAAAAGCTGGATTAAGAGAAATTGATAAAAAAGGAATTGAAGCTGCTTTAAAAGACGCTAAAGCTTCTGGGTTTTTGAAGTAACCCAACCCGTAAAAAATATGTACAGCATCATTGGGAATCAATGATGCTTTTTTTTATTCAAAAAAATAAAAAAGATTATTTATTTACCTTTTTAGGTTATCTAGCATTAGCTTTATATACTTGTAAGATGAATAAATTATTCTTTCTTTTTACACTATTTATTTCTAATTATTCATTTGCAATTCTAACCACAAACCCTGATTCAATTCGAGGTGCATTGCGTCCTGAACGGCTCTGTTTTGATGTTTCCTCTTATGACTTAAGGATTAATATTGATCCTATAAAAAAAAGAATATCTGGACAAAATGACATCTATTTTACTTGCTTAAAAGCGTCAAAAACAATTCAAATTGATTTGTTTCGGCAGTATGAGATTAAAAGCATTTATTTGCATGTTCCAATTGACTCCACAGGCTTAGATGAAGTACTTCCTGTAAACTTCAAAAAAATTGAAGATGCACTTTTCATTTCGTTTGCCGATTCCTTAATACCAGACGATAAATACAAACTAAGAATAGTGTATCACGGTTATCCGAATGTAGCTAAAAAAGCGCCTTGGGATGGAGGGTTTGTTTGGAAAAAAGATTCTTTAAATAGGCATTTTTGTGGCGTAGCTTGTGAGGGTTGGGGTGCAAGCAGTTGGTGGCCTTGCAAAGATCATTTATCTGATGAGCCAGATTCTATGAAATTAACGTTTATTGTGCCCGAGGGATATCAGTGTATTAGCAATGGTCAATTCATTGGAAAAACTCAAATTCAAGAAGATAACAAAACATATGAAAAGTATATTTGGAAAGTTACCTATCCAATCAATACCTACAATGTGAGTTTCTATTTGGGGAATTTTGAGAAGATTCAAGGTTGGTATATATCAGGAAAGGACTCACTTAAAACAGAGTTTTATGCGCTTGATTATAATGTTGGAAAGGCGAAGATACAATTCCAGCAAGTTAATCCAATGCTTAAGATTTACGAAGATTTATTTGGTAAATATCCCTTTTGGAATGATGGATATAAATTGGTTGAAGCTCCTTATCTAGGTATGGAGCATCAATCCGCAATTGCTTATGGCAATAAATATAAAAAGGGTTACCTAGGGTATCATCCTGAAGGTATTGAATTTGATTATATCATTATTCATGAAACTGGACATGAATATTGGGGGAATAGTGTAAGCATGGACGATATTGCTGATATGTGGATACATGAGGGCTTCTGTACGTATACTGAAGTATTGTATACTGAAAGAATGTATGGTTATGAAGCATCAATAAATTACCTGCGTTCACAAAGAAGAATGAAAAATGATAAGCCGATTATTGGTGAATACCATATAAATGAGGAGGGAAGCGGAGATATGTATTGTAAGGGTTCTTGGATGTTACACACTGTTAGGAATTATATCAATAATGATTCTTTGTGGTTTGAAACACTTAAACAATTTCATTTGTATTTTGAGTTGAGCAACACAAATACTGAAGAAGTATTAAAATGGTTTGAAATTAAGCTAGGTAAAGAGGTTAAAAATTTAATGACTCGCTATTTATATCAATCAGACATACCTGTTTTACTATATGACAAAAAGAGGTTTTTATGGAAAAAGTGGGTGAAATTCAAATGGAAAAATGAGACGGATAGTTTTGCTTTACCCATTATTGTAAATGACCAAAAAGTGATTCCGAAGAGTAATTGGCAATCTCAGAGAGTTAAGAGTTATAATGGAATACGCAAACAATTTGATTGGAGATATGCTCTATATGAGATTGAGAAAATTAAAAGAAAGGACAAATAATAATTATCTTTGCAAAATCCCTTTTAACCCTGATTAATTTTAAAAGAAACTAAAATGAAAAAATCAATATTGTTGCTTTTTCTTCTTGTTTCCAGTTTATTGAAGGCTCAGCAAGAAAAGAGTGACCCATTAATTGTGAATTTTGAAGCTGTATATGGCTTGGGAGCCATTTATGACGATGAAAAATCTGGTGGAGTTGGACTAGGTGCTGGAATATGGCTGCCGTTTAAAGATGGATTTATAGAATTAGGTATTGATTTAACATCTTCCGCGTCTAGAAATCATGGAGAATTACAAATGCTTTATAATTACCCTTTTAATTTAGTTGCTGATTCAACAGTACAAATTAGCGGTTATGTTGGGGCTGGTGTAGTTTTAGGGCGAATTTACAATAGAGAAAAACATTTTGGGTACGGTGTAGAAGATTATAATACCGGCGGTGTTGTTGGGAACATAGGATTAGAATTAAAGCCAAATGGCAGTAAAAATGTATTTTATTTAGATGCAAAAACGGGAATTGTGAGTGTTCCTGGTTGGTCTTCAAACGTTACAACACCGTTTAAAATATCATTAGGATTAAGATTTCTTTTAGATAAAGATAAATAGGGTTGCCGATACCAAAAAAAAACTGTAATTTTGCAGTCCGCAATTTTTAAGAGTTTATAAAATGGCTAAGAAAGGAGACAGAGTACAGGTGATTATGGAGTGCACTGAACACAAAGAATCAGGACAACCTGGAACTTCAAGATATATTACTACGAAGAATAGAAAAAATTCTCCTGAGAGATTAGAGTTGAAGAAATTTAACCCAATCTTGAAGAAGATGACGGTTCATAAAGAAATTAAATAATTAAGATATGGCTAAGAAAACGGTAGCAACTTTACAGAAAGGAGGAAAGACTTATACTAAAGTTATTAAAACTGTTAAGTCAGAGAAAACAGGTTCATACATCTTCAAAGAAGAAATGGTGCCAAACGAGAAAGTAAAAGACTTTCTTAGTAAGTAAGGAATTGATTTTAAATCCTAATAAAGCTTTCACTCATCGTGAAAGCTTTTTGTGTATATAGTCTATAAAGGTATGGGGATATTTGGTTTATTTTCAAAGGACAAAAAAGAGAAACTGGATACTGGTCTTTCAAAAACGAAAGACAGTATTTTTTCAAAGTTGGCCAAAACGGTTGTTGGGAAAAGTAAGGTTGATGATGAAGTTTTAGATGATTTAGAAGAAGTTTTAATCACATCTGATGTAGGTGTAGATACGACTCTAAGAATTATCCAACGGATAGAAGATAGGGTTTCAAAAGATAAGTACTTAGGTGCCGATCAACTCAATTCGATATTGCGTGAAGAAATCGCTGCTCTTCTTGAGGAAAATAATTCCTCTGATAATGCTGGGTATACATTGCCCGAAGAGAAAAAACCATACGTTATGATGATTGTTGGCGTAAATGGAGTTGGTAAAACAACAACTATCGGTAAACTAGCACATCAATTTAAAAATTCCGGAAAATCCGTTATGCTTGGTGCTTCCGATACATTTAGAGCGGCTGCAGTAGATCAGCTAAAAATATGGGCAGGAAGAGTTGATGTACCGATTGTTGAACAAGGAATGAATGCCGATCCAGCTTCAGTTGCTTTTGATACACTTCAGTCTGCAAAATCAAAAGGTTCTGATGTGGTTTTAATTGACACAGCAGGCAGGCTGCACAACAAATCCCATTTAATGGAGGAGTTAACAAAGATTAAGCGTGTTATGGATAAGGTTGTTCCTGGAGCTCCGCACGAAGTACTGTTAGTACTTGATGGGTCAACAGGTCAAAATGCATTTGAACAAGCAAAACAGTTTACACTAGCTACTGAAATTACATCTTTGGCTTTAACCAAATTAGATGGCTCAGCAAAAGGGGGGGTTGTAATAGGAATTTCCGATCAGTTTAAAATACCGGTTCGATTTATTGGCGTTGGAGAAGGGATGGAAGATTTGCAAGTTTTTGATAGAAAAGAATTTGTTGATTCTTTGTTTAATTAAAAAATAGCAATCAAAGCGAATTTTTTAGTAGACTTTATATTTGGTTAAAACAATGCTTTTCCCAATTGAAAAAAATACAAACATACTTCCACGACATGGCAAACTTTTTTATCATCAAGATGTTTTAGAGTTCAAACAAGCTTTAGATTTTATTCCTAAATTATTAAAAGAAGTTAATTTCAAAAATGATGAGTCGATTGTTTTTGGGAAACATTATGTTATGAATCGTTTAACAGGTTGGGTAGGTGATCATTCATTTACTTATGGTTATTCTCAAATAAAACGAAAGGCTGAGCCATGGGGTCTAAATTTAATAAAGTTGAAACTTTTAGTTGAAAAAGCTTCAGGATATAAGTACAATTCATGTTTGCTGAATTATTATCCATCAGGAGAAGATGGAATGGGGTGGCATGCAGATAATGAAAAAGAGCTTGGAAAAAATCCAGTAATTGCTTCTTTAAGTATGGGTGCAGAGCGTAAGTTTAGTTTTAAGCATATTACTACTAAAGAAAAAATAGAGTTAAATTTGAAAAATGGAAGTTTACTTATAATGGCCGGAGAAATACAGCATTTTTGGAAACATACATTGCCCAAAACCAAGAAAATTAAAACCCCCAGAATGAACCTTACGTTCAGAAATATTATTCAAATATAATTGTATTGATGGCAAACTTTAATGAATTAATTAAAAGTAGTGAGAATGTTCTGGTTGATTTTTATGCTACTTGGTGTGGCCCATGTCAAACCTTAATTCCAATTTTAGAAGATTTGAAAGAAGAACTTGGTGATGATTTGAGGATTGTTAAAATAGATGTGGACCGTCATCAAAAATTAGCCGCCCAAATGGGAGTTAAAGGGGTGCCAAGTTTGTTTTTTTACAAAAATGGAAAACTCATAAAAAATGTTTCAGGTGTATTAGCCAAACATGAGATAAAATCTATTTTCACTCTTTAGTTTAAAAATTCATAAGTCCAACGGCTAATTTCATTTATCAGTTCGATGTAATATGTTCCTTTTGGAAGATGAGAAATGTTGTTTTTATTTTGCATAATTAATCGCCCTCGAACATCGTAAACATTCAGTGTTCCTACAGGAAAATGTTTAGTGTGTATTTTGTTTTCAGAAACCCAAGCTGTTGGAGTTTTTCCAGCTGCTTGGTTGACCACAATGGTATCCAAAGGACTCATAGTATTGTTGACATCAATTTCAATAAGTTCTAGGTATATTGTTTCATAAGGTGCGCCAAGCCAAATGAATTCGTAGTAAAAACTATTTGTTGCTTTGCATACGGTTAATGAGTCAAAATGTATTCCGTCCAATGAGTAGTTTATTTGGTAGGCTTTAGTTCCAATTTCAGCCAAAACTTCCCAGCTGATTAAAACATCGTCATTATCATCTCTCACCGCATCAAAAGAAATGAATTCAACGGCTAAAAAATTTATAGAAGACAGTCCAGCGGTCCATTTAGAGAAGCTATTAATACCACTTAATGTAATTGAATTGCTTGTTGTATTTACAACTCCTCCTTCTTTACTCCAATTATTGCCCGAATCAATTGATTTAAAAACCATTAAATCATCTTCTTGATTTCCATTTAATTCACTTTCAAAATAGTTGAAATGCATAGTCACATTTAGATTTAAATTTGACGAGGGTTCAATTGTATATGTTCTATTTATAGATTCTCCATTTTCTAAATAATGTGGTTTAAATTCTCTTTCAATTAATGTTTTCCCCATGTTGGTATATGAAATAAGTGTTAGGCCGACTCCATTGATGTCTTCATGCGTTCCCTCTAAAATTTCTTCATTGAACGATATTTTCCCTAAGCCAGTAATTGGAGTAGAAGAAGTTTCTCCCAATATATAGCCTAATAATTCAAGCTGCATTTCACTATTTAATTTTAGGTTTCCATTTTCAAAGAAAAGAGTGTCCATTAGGGTCAAATCGGTATTGATTTCTAAGGAGTTTGATTGCTTGCAAATAGATATTTGGCCAAGTTCAATTTTTCCTGCGCCGGAAAGGGTTTGTTTCTTTAGTGAATCAGAGAAAAACATCTTCCCTTGCTCACAAATAAAATTGCCGTCACAATGAATATTTCCTGTAATATTAATTTCTTCATTATAATTTAAAAAGAACAAACCTGTTGAATTCACTGTGATGTTTTCAAAATATTTTTCCTGATATTTTGAACTAAAACTTACCGAGTCGTCAACGATTAAATTATTGACAACAGATTTTTCACTATTAAAATCTAAGTTTCCGTTTTTCACCCACGCATTATTTTTTACGAATAAACTTCCAACATTTGCCTTGGTAGAGGCATTTCCCACTTTGTCAATTGTTAAATTGTAATAGTCTCCAATTTTTATTTTTTGATTTCTTACTCCATCATACACATACTCTGAGTTTCCTGGATAAATTTGACCGGTTGAATTCCCATTGCCTCCAATGTGAAATTTTCCTGAACTAAGTAAAACCTTACCAGGTCCATTCCAGTCTCCGTCAAGATCAATAGTCTTATTCATAACCAACAATTTAAGTGACGACTCCGATAACTTTAAACTTCCTTTAATAATTAAAGAATCTCCGGAAATATATTTTTCACAAGAATCTACTGCACCGTCGTCAATGATTAAGTTCCCATAATGAGGCTTAGAACTTATGTTTTGATTTCCTTTCGAGGCATAAATTACTAAAGAAGAATCATGACAATTAACATTTGAAAATAGCAATGGGAATTCAATAGAATTCATGCTTAAATTATGACCAAGGCTCAGTGATGCTAGAGAATCTATGAAAATTTCACCATTTGCGTTTCCGATAACTTGAAAAGAATCTGTTTTTAAATGCACTTCATTTTGAATGCGTAAATTTCCTTTTACTGTAATATTTGAAGAAATTGATTTATCACCACTGTTTTGAAAAATAACGTTTTGTAGGAGGTTAAATGATTTTGGAATGGTTTGATTTCCATCTTTATTAAAAATAACGGAATTTCCAATAGCTGTGAAATCCATGTTTCCAGATATGTTTTGGGTATCGGCAGAGATTAGTAGTGTTCCATTTGATAAATTAAATAGTGAATCTGTATCAATTTCTTTAGTAATTGATACAATTCCATTGTTGTATATAGTATTGCTTTCTATTCTAGATATATAAATGGTGTCTTTTCCCGAAAAGGATGCAGAATCATTTGGAAAGATATAATCACAAGCAGTTCCTAAACATCCTGAAAATTTCCCGTCATTGTATATTCCTTTTGAAATTGTAATATCAGCACTTGAATTGTTGCAAAATATTCCGTTAGATGTTACTGTTATAAAATTAAATCTTGGCCGAGCTTCATTGGAATTAATGATGAGTTTGCCGGAAATTTTAGTGGTGTCTTCAAAAATAGGGGCATTTCCACCAATTAATAGTTGCCCAAAAGAATCAATCTGAGATTTATTGATCAATAAGTTTCCAATTTTCAATTTTCCTCTCTTTACTTTGAGATTAGTAATTGTATAATCTCCGTAAAAGATAGATGAATCGATGCACGAATTATTATATATAAGCGTGTTGTAATTTCTTTTTTTTATGGTTTGTCTGAAATCACCATTGTATTCTATAATTGGATCACCGCTTACAAATCCTTCGCCTAAAAAATTTCCACCGATGTATAAAGTGTCTTTTTTGTTTAATTCAAAACTAATTGATGGAGCTAGAACTAGGTTCCCAACTTGAATTGACTGCTCAAGAGTTTGGTTGTTGTTTAACTCTAATGTTGAGGTTTTCGAAAAAGCCAATTCAATTGCATTGTCCAAATAAAAATCATTGGAATTAATTAGTTTAGAATCGTCCAAGCAGAAAAGTGAACCTATGGAACATTCGCTACTTATTTCAAGTGAAGAATTGTTTTTTATTTCAACAGTATCGACTGATAAATAGTTGTGTATATTAAAAGTGCCTCCGCCAGAAAAAATGACTTTTTTTGCTGTTTTAAAACTTGTAGTTGGCATTTTTTGTTGGCCATTTCTGATAAGGTGCAACTCATTGCCTGGAAAGCTTAGGTTTAAAGAATCAATTTTAAAATTTGAATTCATCATTCCAAGTTGCACTACTCCTTTATTAACTAACTCTCCCGTTCCGCTTATTTCGTTTAAAACAGTTAGTGAGCCTAAAACAATTAAGCTGTCAGTCAGCTTTAATCCTGCTACAGATAATTTACCTGAAATTACAGCTGGCTTTAAAAATGTTATGGTTCCTTGGTTGAACTTTATTTCACCGTTATTTTCAAAATAACCCGATAAGTTTATGTCTTCACTTGCGGTATTTAATAATGTGCCATTGTTTGTAAAATCACCAAAGTATTTTGTTCCATTAGCGCTAGTTATTGTTAAAGAGTCATTGATTTTCACGTTATTGGATACGTCTAAATGGCATTTGCCAAGAATAGATTTTTTTGAAAAAGTAATGTTTTCAGTATGAAATGTACCTAAATAAGTACCGGTTATTTCACCGCTTTCAAAATTGGTTTCAAAACATTTTAAAAAGTTTGTATGGGATTTAAAATAAATAACGCCTTTGTTTTTTAGATAGAAAGATTGAGCAAAAGAGGAGTTGATAAACACGGTGTCTCCGGTGTTTATAATAACAGAATCAGTTTGACAGGGTTGAATGCCGTTTATCCAGGTATTGCTATCTGTCCAATTGCCAGATTGAGTAGTTTGAATAATACTTGCGAGTGATAAGTTTGAAATCAATACAACAAAAACGTAGATTAGAAATGTTTTTACCATGGCTCTTTAATATTTGAGCTAATTTATTGGCAATTTCAAGTTTAATTTTTAAAAATTAAACTTACCTTAACAAAATTGATGTTAAATGTTTTTTAGGGTTATAAATTAATTAAACGATTAAAAAATGAGGGCAGTTGTAGTTGACGATATTAAAAAGTTTCGGGATAATTTAATTCAAGATTTAAATGAGTTTTGTCCAGATGTTGAGGTTGTTGGTACAGCAGACGGTGTTGTTTCAGCTGCAAAAACAATTAAAGTAAAAACACCCGATGTTGTGTTTTTGGATATTCAAATTAATCAAGGAACTGCCTTTGATTTATTAGAGTTGTTAGGCGATATCGATTTTAAAATAATATTTACAACAGCTTCGGATGAGTATGCCATTAAAGCATTTAAACTTTCTGCAATTGACTATTTGTTGAAACCAATTGATATCGATGAACTTAAGTCTGCTGTAGACAAGGTTAAATCTATCAATAATGACGACTATCAACTGTTGACATCAAATATTAAGGAAGAAGAAAAATCAAACAAAAGGTTAGCATTGCATTCCCAAGAAAAAATTGAAATTGTTGAAATTGGTAATATAATTAGATGTGAGTCTAATGTGAATTACACACAATTTTATTTTTCTGATGGCAGTAAAATGTTGGTTACAAAAACATTAAAAGAATACGATAGAATGTTATCTGAGTTTGGATTTTATCGTGTTCATCAGAGCCATTTAATCAACATTGACCATCTAAAAGAATATGTTAAGATTGATGGAGGATATTTGAAAATGCTTGATGGGTCTTCGGTTCCAATATCAACACGAAAAAAATCCTCTGTATTAAAATTGCTTCAAGGAGTAGTTTAAAGCAACCATAAACACTATAAATAGTCTTACCTTAAATTATAACTATGAGAATTTTATTTTTTTTGCTACTGGTAATAGGTGCTGTCGCTCAAGCCCAAATTGAAATAAAAAAAAGCAAACCAACATACCCTCAGAAATCGGTTAAAACACCTTGTGATTTTGGAACGGTTGAATCTCTTAAAGAAATAAAACAAAGAGCACGTCCAATTTTCAGAAGGCATAAAATAGTTCCAAATAAATTACGTCGATATAAATACGTTAATGCGAATCCAAAGCCATCAAGAAAAGATCCGGTGTTGCAATATGGGCATAAGAGGTCTTTGTCTTTAACGCCTATAAAATCTTGGACAGGAATTGATGAATCATCTCAAGGTGCAACTCCGCCTGATCCCAGTGGAGCTGCAGGTTTAAATCATTATGTTCAAATGGTGAATACGGCAATGCAGGTGTTTGATAAAAATGGAAACAGTTTATGGGGTCCAACTTCATTATCGTCCGTTTTTCCGGGAAGTGATAATGAAGGCGATCCAATTGTGTTGTATGATCAATTTGCTGATCGATGGTTTATAAGTCAGTTTCAAGAATCTGGTAATAAAATGTTAATTGCTATATCTAAAACAAATGATCCTTTAGGTGCCTGGTATTATTACGATTACGCTTTTGATGAATTTCCAGACTATCCAAAGTTTTCAATATGGGGAGATGGTTATTACATGACGGCAAATATGGGTGTTCAAAATGCAGTTTGTTTCGAAAGAGATAAAATGTTGCAAGGAGATGCCTCTGCAAGGATGGTTGCTTTAACGTTTCCTAATTTAGAGACGAATGGTTTTTTTAGCGCTTTGCCTGCTCATGCAAGCGGGGACTTGTTACCGGACGATCCGATTAACTTCTTTTATTTTCAAGATGACGGATGGGCTCAAGGAAATGATCGTATTAAAATTTGGGAGATGTCGGTGGACTGGAATAATCCATCAAGTTCTTCAATTGCGTTGAAACAAGAACTAGATGTGGCTCCTTTTAATAGTGAATTTGATGAGAATTGGAATGATATCACACAGCCCGGTACTTCAAAAAAGTTAGATGGAGTTCCTGGAGCTTTTATGTATATGGCACATTATCGTTCTTTTGGTTCTTATAATTCTGTAGCTTTATGTCATTCGGTTGATGTTGATTTATCTAATTCAATACGATCTGAGATTAGATGGTATGAATTGCATCAAGAAAGCGGAGTTTGGAAAATCAATCAGCAAAGTACTTATGGACCTGATGCCGATAGTAGGTGGATGGGGAGTATTGCTATGGATAGGCAAGGAAATATAGGCTTAGGGTATTCAGTATCAGGTTCTTCAACTTATCCGAGTATTCGATTTACAGGTAGAAAAAAATGGTGATGATTTGTCTGAAATGACAATATCAGAATCAAATGCTTTTAACGGAACAGGTGTTCAAACCAATACGAATCGTTATGGTGATTATTCTCATATGACTTTGGATCCTTCAGATGGATTAACTTTTTGGTATACGGGAGAATTTATGGGCCAATCAGGTTGGGAAACAGGAATTTTTAGTTTTAAAATAGGAGATGAAAATGATTACGATGTTTCCTTAATTGAGCTTGTTGCACCAAAAAGTGGTATTTTGTCTGAAACAGAAAAAGTAAAAATATTAATAAAAAACATAGGTAAAAATGCTTTGAATAATTTTAATTTGGGGTATGATTTTAAAGGAAATCAAACTTCTGAGCTTTTTACAAATACCATACAGCCAGGTGATACTGCTTATTATACTTTTAGTTCAACAATAGATTTGAGTTCAGCCGGTGAACACAATCTTACCGTTTTTTTCTGGTCATGTAAATGATGGAGATAGAATGAATGATACTTTGAAAAGTATTCTTGAGTCACCTTATGAAAAAGATGCTGGAGTAACGCAAATTGTCAATCCTACTTCAAGAGTTGGTTTAGAGAATGAAGTTGTTACGGTTTCGGTTAAAAACTATGGAACTCAAATAGTACAAGAAATTCCACTGGTGTTGCTCGTAAACGGAGTAACCTATCTAGATACGCTAAAAGAGGATTTGGAACATGGAGAAATTAAGGAATTCGATTTCACAAGTAAAGTTGATTTCTCAGCCATTAAAACTCATGAAATTATAGCGTATACTAATTTAAGTGACGATCAAAAAAATGAAAACGATACGGCTAAAAAGAGTGTCGAGACGTTTAATTGTAATCCAACAGCTGATTGTGAATACGGAGATAAAATTACGTTAGTAAAGTTTGGTAGTATTAATAATACATCCAGCTGTTCATCAAATGGGTATGGAGATTACACAGATCAATCCACCGATTTAGAAAGAGGTCAATCTCATGAGTTTATTGTCAATAATGAAGAAGATAATCATCAATTGTCCGTTTGGATAGATTACAATGATGATCGCGTTTTTGACTCAAATGAATTAATTATTACAGACCAAGAGTATAGTCAAAATGGAACATTTAATGTTTTCATACCTAACGATGCTGAAATTGGTGAGCATTTAATGCGAATAAGAACGAATTGGTGGGAACCATCTTCAGATCCATGTGCTGCATTTGAGTATGGAGAAACAGAAGATTATACGGTTGTTATAATTACTCCATTTTCAGTTGAAGAACTTCATAAGTTTGAATTTGAAATTTTTAATGAGTCTAATTCTATCCGTGTTGTTTCTTCAGAGAATTTAGTGCGTAAAACGAGTTTGGAAATATTCAATGGAAATGGGCAAGTTTTGTATAGACAGCAATTTGTTGAAGGAAATCAATTGAACAATTTAATTTCAGTGAGTAATTTTGCTACT
Source organism: Flavobacteriales bacterium (assembly GCA_045561495.1). Classification (GTDB taxonomy): domain Bacteria; phylum Bacteroidota; class Bacteroidia; order Flavobacteriales_C. Next base: position 24,198 of record JBJKXR010000031.1, read on the forward strand.
GGGATTTATTATGTAAAAATAAGCGATGACGAAAAAAGTTCCGTTAAACAGTTTGTGGTTAGGTAAATTATTCTTTCTGCTATTTTTTTCTAATAATTTAAACGCTGCAGTTTGCGATGATTTACCAAAACTTAGCTTAGAGCAATGTGGTCACTATGATTTTATTGCTTACGGAAAAATAGAAAGCAATCTGAATTGTGATAACCAGCAAGTTTCATTTTATCCAATTTCTGTTTTTAAAGGATACATTGAAGGAAAAAAAATTGATTTGTTTACTTCTTGTTCAGATAATGGTTTGCCCTTATCTAAAGGTGAATATTGGGTGTTGTATGGGTTTTATAATAATGCTCAGCAAATAAGGCTCAGCATTTGTGGTCACAGCAGAAAACAAATTTCTGACAAGGAAGTTGATTACCAATACGATTTAAGAGGCACTAGTTTCGACGAAGATTTAACTTTCTTAAAGGATAATTTTTCTGTAAAGGTTTACGGCAAAAGAGAATTGTTGCCTAAAAAATACGAAAAAGTTAATCCGAAGCTTGTTCCTATACTTCTTGGGGTTGGCTTAGTTTTTATGGTGGTTGGTTATTTTGTGATAAAAAAGTTGAAGAGATAACCAATCAATAAAGAAAGTATAAAGGCATTTTCAAATTTATACCAGCAGTCCAATAATTACGTTCGCCGGAAGTATTGAATTGGTAACCTCCTTTAAACTGAAAAGAGTTAATAAACTTATAAGGTAATGCAAAACCAATGGTTGGGTGAAACTGGTTGTAATTCTTGGTTTGAAAAAAGTGATTGTACTCAAGTCCGATGAATGATGTATAATACTTGTTCAATTTTAGAGTGCCTAGCTGAGTTTCTAATCCAAATCCATTTATTTTGTCGTTTGTTGAGTTATCGTGTGTTCTTCTAATAAAGTTTCCTGTGAAGTTTAACAGTCCAATATTACTATAAGCTAAATAAGTTGCTCCGTATTTTGAAAAATGTTGATTAGCGATTTCATATTCCAAGTTCAACCAAGGAATATAGGGTTTACAATTTTCATTAAGGCCACAAGGTCTTAGAAAACAAGATTTTTCATATCCATCTTCTTCCAAAAAAAGAGGGTTAATATAGCTAACATAGTGAGGTGAGCAACATGAGTTTAGTATGAAGACTCCAAAGAGAAGAAAAAGTACTTTCATAAAACTATAATGGATATACTTCAAAAAGTAACATAATTAAAAAAGGCAACCCAATTTGGATTGCCTTTGAAAATTATTCTTTAAAAGAAAATTAACTTAGATTAATTTTCTTTTCAATATCGCTAATATAAACTCTGAAGCGTTTATCTGTATCAATAAGATTGTTTACCGTTCTACAGGCATGAAGAACAGTTGCATGATCTTTACCTCCACAATGTGCGCCAATTGTAGCTAAGGAAGATTTTGTTAATTGCTTTGAGAAGTACATGGCTATTTGACGAGCTTGAACAACTTCTCTTTTACGCGTTTTACTTTTCATTAACTCTAGAGCTAAGTTAAAGTAATCACATACCACTTTTTGAATATAGTCTATTGAAACTTCACGAGCAGTATTTTTAACAAACTTGTCAATCATTTGTTTAGCAAGGTCCAAAGTAATGGACTTCTTGTTTAAACTTGATTGTGCAATTAAAGAAATTAATGCTCCTTCTAATTCGCGAATATTGGTAGTGATAGAGTAGGCTAAATATTCAACAACATCTTTTGGTAAATCAATACCATCTTGATACATTTTCTTGTTTAAGACGGCAATTCTAGTTTCTAAATCTGGTGATTGTAAATCCGCAGACAGTCCCCATTTAAACCTTGAAAGTAATCTTTGTTCCATGCCTTGCAATTCAACAGGTGGTTTATCTGAAGTTAAAACAAGCTGAGATCCATTTTGATGTAAATGATTAAAAATATGGAAGAATACATCCTGAGTTTTCTCTTTACCTGCAAAAAATTGTACGTCATCAATAATTAACACATCAATCATCTGATAGAAGTGAATAAAATCATTTTGAGTGTTGTTTTTTACAGAGTCAATAAACTGGTGTGTGAACTTCTCTGATGAAACATAAAGAACGGTTTTATTCGGGTGGTTTTTTTTGATTTCAATACCAATTGCATTGGCAAGGTGTGTTTTTCCTAAACCAACTCCTCCATAAATTAATAAAGGATTAAAGGCTGTACCTCCTGGTTTATTAGCAACCGCATATCCTGCCGACCTGGCTAGACGGTTACAATCTCCTTCAACAAAGTTTTCAATTGCGTAGTTCGGGTTAAGCTGTGAATCCACATTTACCTTCTTCAACCCAGGTATTATAAATGGGTTTCGAATAGGGGTCTGCTGGTTTAAATCGATAGGCATCGCAACAGCAGTGTTCTTGACAGATTGTTTATCAGTGGTTGGAAGTTTGACAGTAAAAGGTTTTTGGTTGCTGTGGTGGTTATCAATCACAACACTATACTCCAATTTTCCTTGCTGTCCAAGCTCTTTTTGAATTGTCTTTTTCAACAAATCTACATAGTGCTCTTCAACCCACTCATAAAAAAACTGACTAGGAACCTGTAGTGTAAGGATTTTGTTTTTAAGCTTAACCGATTTAATAGGTTCGAACCACGTTTGAAAACTTCTAGGGCTTACATTGTCTTTAATTACAGACAAGCAATCATTCCAAACTTTTTGTGCTTTCTCCATTGAATAAAAAGGGTATTAAATTAGGTTAAATTATATCAATAAATTACTAGGCTTAGTCTTTAAGCCATAACGTTAATTTCAAAAATTAGTTCCAAAAAAATGTTGGGAATTACTTAATTTCCTCCCCTGATTTTGCTTGGACAAATATTGTACTAAAAAAGTGAATAAAAAAA
>JBJKXR010000032.1:0-26970 GCA_045561495.1 Flavobacteriales bacterium
TACCCTTTAATGCTTTTGATAAATCTCCATATTTAGAAAAACTTCCACCCCAATTTTCAACTCCAAGTATGGCCAGTTTTTTACCGTTTCTTTCAATAATTCTATTCTCATTAAGCAACAATTCGAAATTCATTTTTCCCTGAATTTCCTGCATCAAATCATAATTGTGTTGACGGGCAGTATAATCATCTTCAGCATAAATGTATTCTGGATAATCATGGTTTCCCATAATGCTATATACTTTATGTTTTATTTTTTTAAACACGTCTATAAAATCAATTGCCTCCTCTGCCTTATCATTTACCAAGTCACCAGTAAAAAAAAGCATATCCACATCAATTTCATTGATTTTATTAACTGCTTCTTTCATGGGTTCTAAACTCATAAAACTTCCTACATGCAAATCTGATATTTGTGCAATTTTTAATCCTTTGAATTCATCGGGTAAATTTGGGATTGTAATTTTTTGGTTCTTAACCGTATATCGATAACCACCTTTGATTACTCCGTAAGTTAATGATCCCAATAAAACTCCAAATGATCCCAAAGCAGAAAGTTGAAGGAATTTTAATCGGCTAATACCCTCTACACCCTCTTTTTTAGAGGAAAAAGAGTCAACAATAAGATTTAAAACCAATCTTGAAACCCGAATTAAATCATCAATAATTAAGAAAGAAGAAGCTAGTATTTTTGGTACAAAAAGAACAAAGAAAATAATTTGTCCAAATATTTTGACAGTTCTGTTTGCCTCCATTCCAAAAAACAGAAAAACGATGGATACCAACGCAAATAAATAGTAAAATGCACTTACGCTCCAGTATATGTTTTTAAACTGTGTTAATGTTTTATTGGAGTTAAAAAAGCCCTTTACACCCAAGTAAAAATAAATATCGAAAACAGCACCGATAAAGGTTAGCGTTATCAAAAAAACTGCTACTCTAATCATGGTACAAAGTTAAATTGAATAGGGTTTTATTTTTTAAAAACTTGTTAAGCGAAAATTTCACCTTATGAGAGGTGGACATTAATCGCAAGAGGCTATTTAAAATCGTTTAAATCAGGGTCATTTTTTATTAAAAATGCTCCATCCAAATCTATAAAGTCTGCAAGAGCAGATAATGACTTGGCAGAATTGATGGAAACTGAAGACCCCGACATACACCCCAATACGGTCTTCATTTTTAATGTTTTTGCCTTCAGCAAACACTCTTTTGCTTCAAGAACGCCTCCTGTTTTTATTATTTTGACGTTAATACCGTTAAAGGATTTAAATACTTTTTCAATATCGGCAATTCGTTGAAAGGATTCATCAGCGATAATGGGTATGTTTACTTGGTTTTTGAGCCATTCGTGAGATTCAAAATCTTCTTTATCAAACGGTTGCTCAAAATAGGCGACTCCCTTTTTACTTAATTCAGTGGCCCAATACAATGCTTTTTCTCTATTGGTAAATCCCTGGTTGGCATCTACCACAAAGGGCTTGGATGTTATTGATGTGTAGGTTGTAACGATTCTTTCGATTTCATTTTCATCCGCCTTCAATTTAAAACACGTTGCCTCAGGAGTATTTTTAATTACCTCTTCCATTTCCTTATTGGAGCTTATTCCAATTGTATAGGATGTTTCTTTTTCAATGGAATCCAGTTGTAAAACTTCATTGAGCGATGATTTTTTTGATGCTGCCAACCAATTCAACAAGCTGGTTTCCATAGCGCAGGCTAGGGATGGCTCTTGATTTAATATGGTTTGATTTTGATGGACTACTCGAAACAACTCGGTTTCATACGTAAACTCCCAATTCAAATCAGCCAAGCGTTGGATTGCTGTTTTCTGATTCTCTTGGATGTAGGGTGGAAAAACGGCTTCTCCCCAACCATCAAAACCGTCTTTTGTAAATTTAATGTACAGGTTATCTGTCCCTGTTCGCTCTACGGATGCGATTTTAAAGGGTTTTTTAAATTTTAGGTGGTATGGATAATACTGAATAGGCATACCTCTACAGATTTAATAAACTTAACTTAATTCCGCTAATGATTTTTCTAAAATTTCAATTCGAGCCAGTGCGTCTGCTTGTTTTTTCTTTTCTGAGGCCACAACGGCATCAGGAGCATTTGCTACAAATCGCTCGTTACCAAGCTTCTTCTCTACTCCTTTTAAGAATCCTTTTTGTCGATCCAGCTCTTTTTGCATTTCCTCTTTTTCCTTTTCTGCATCAATCTCTACTGGTACAAAAATCTCATCGGTTCCAATAATAAAGGATTTAGCATTAGGAATAGAGTTTTTAGTATATTCTAATTTAGAAACATTGGCCAATTTAGAAATTAAACCCTTATACGTTTCATACCCTTTTTCTTCAGAAGAAATAAATACTTCAACAGAATCCTTCGGACTAATTCCTTGCTGACTTCGTAAGTTTCTTATTCCAGAAACCAATCCTTGCATTTTTTCTCCAAATGCAATTAAATCAGCATTCTTACCTTCACTTTTTGGCCATGGAGCAACCATAATGGATTCTCCTTCTTTTCTTTCTTTTACATTTTGCCAAACTTCTTCGGTAATGAAAGGCATCATTGGATGCAACAAAACCATCAACTCATCAAAGAAGTTCATGGTTGCATCGTAAATCTCTCTTGAAATGGGTTGTTCAAAACCTGGTTTTATCATTTCTAAATACCATGAACAGAAATCATCCCAAATTAACTTGTAGATTTCCATTGCCGCTTCTGACAATCGGTACTTTGAGTACGAATCATTTACTTTTTCAATTGCTGTTCTCAGTTTAGCTTCAAACCAATCAATTGCGGGTTTCAAATCCGACTGATTTAACGATTCATCAATTTCCCATCCGTCTACCAATCGTAATGCATTCCAAACTTTATTCGCAAAGTTTCTTCCTTGTTTACTCAAATCGTGACTATACAACAAATCATTTCCAGCTGGGGCACACAATAAAACGCCTAATCGTACTCCATCAGCTGAGTACTTTTCAAACGTTTCAAATAGGTCTGGTGAGTTTCCTAAACTCTTGCTCATTTTTCTGCGCTTCTCATCCCGCACCAATCCAGTAAAGTATACATCTTTAAATGGAAATTTATCTTTGTATTCAATTCCTGCCATTATCATACGAGCAATCCAAAAGAAAATAATATCCTGACCGGTTACTACAACGTTGGTTGGATAATAGTAGTTGAACTCCTTGTTATCGGGCTCGAGCACACCGTTAAAAACCGACATGGGCCATAACCAAGACGAGAACCAAGTATCTACAACATCTGTTTCCTGGGTTAAATCTTCTGGTTTTAAATCAGATTTCCCTGTTTTCTCTTGGGCTAATTTCAATGCTTCCTCAATGGTTTCAGCTACTACAAAATCGTTTTGCCCTTTCCCATAGAAATAGGCTGGAATTTGTTGTCCCCACCACAACTGACGCGAAACACACCAATCGTTAATGTTTTCCAACCAATGCTTATAGGTATTTACCGCATTCTTTGGAAAGAATTCTATGGTGTTGTCCAGTACCTGATCCAATGCTGGTTTTGCAATGTCTTCCATTTTACAGAACCACTGCGTGGATAGTTTTGGCTCTATTACTACTTTGCTTCTTTCAGAACGAGCAACCTTATTGCGGATATCTTCTATCTTTTCCAGTTGCCCATTTTCTTCCAGTTCTTTGGCGATTTTTTTTCGTGCTTCAAAACGATCTACTCCAACATAAACCTGAGCAGCTTCACTTAAAGTACCATCATCGTTTAATATTTCAATGGATTCCAAATCGTGCTTAGCGCCCAAATTGTAATCGTTAATATCATGAGCTGGTGTTACTTTTAGAGCTCCTGTACCGAACTCCATATCGACATACTCGTCAAAAATAACAGGTACCTCTCGATTCACTAATGGAACAATTGCTTTTGCTCCTTTTAAGTGCGCATATCTTTCGTCCTCGGGGTGTACACAAATAGCGGTATCTCCCAACAAGGTTTCAGGCCGTGTTGTAGCGATGGTTAAACATTCATCACTTCCTGCAATTTGGTATTTAATGTGAAATAATCTTGAATTTTCTTCCGTATGGTAAACTTCTTCATCAGAAAGTGCCGTTTTACGCATTGGATCCCAGTTCACCATTCTGGCTCCTCGGTAGATGTATCCTTTATTGAACAAATCAACAAAAACTTTGATAACGGAATCGTGTAAGTTCTTATCCATCGTAAAAGCCGTTCTATCCCAGTCACATGAAGCGCCTAGTTTTCTCAACTGCTTTAATATGATTCCTCCATATTTATCCGTCCAATCCCATGCGTGCTTTAAAAACTCATCTCGAGTTAGGTCTTCTTTTTTAATTCCTTGCTCGGCTAACAAGTCCAGTACTTTATTTTCAGTGGCAATGGATGCATGATCGGTTCCTGGAACCCAACATGCGTTTTTACCTTCCAATCTTGCTTTTCTTATTAAAGCGTCCTGTAAGGTATTATTAAGTGTATGGCCTAAGTGCAATTGACCTGTGACGTTTGGTGGAGGAATAACTATGGTATAGGCTTCTCTATTGTCTGGCTTACTGCTAAACAAGTCGTTTTTCAACCAGTAATCGTACCACTTCTCCTCAACTTTTGACGGGTCATAGGTTTTTGCTAAACTGCTCATAACTTAACTTTTGAACTGCAAATATAGTTAGGTTTCTCTTTGAAAATACTAATGTTTGGCTCAAATGTTAATTCCCGAACAATTCTTTTGAAGATTAACTGAATAAAAACGTCTTAAACTATAAAACAATATAAAAAAGCACCCTGGCAAGGGCGCTTCTTCGTTGTGTGTATAAGGTATTGGCTATTTAACCAACTGTATAATGCTGAGCATTAAAAAAGATACACCTGATTTGTTTTAAGCATCAAATGACTCTAATTCTTTGACTTCGCCTGGCTTTAAATTTTCGAGCGTTATGTTTCCAATTCGAAATCGAATCAAGCGTAATGTGGGAAAACCTACTGCCGCCGTCATCTTTCGGACCTGACGGAATTTGCCTTCAGTTATGGTAATGGATAACCACGAAGTTGGTCCATGCCTCTCATCCCTAACTCTCAAACCGGTTTCATGATAAGGTGCTTTTGAAAACAATTTAACTTTGCAGGGTTTGGTTTGGTATTTTACTCCATTAAACCCGATCTCTACTCCCAACCTTAATTGCTCAGCAGCTTTTTCTGTAATCAAACCATTTACTTGCGCATAATATTCTTTCTCTATTCCCCCATTGCAAATTCGAAAACTCTCTTTTCCGTTGGTAGTTAACAATAAAAGCCCCTCGGAATTTTCATCCAACCTCCCAACCGACATTGTTCCCTCAGGGAAATCGTACAAATCCCCCAAAAGTTTTTTCGCTCTTTTTTGATTGCGAACAAACTGAGAAAGGTACTTTGGAGGTTTATTGACTTTAAAATAAAAGTGTTTTTTCACAGGTGTAAAATTAGCAATTCAAAGCTGGTTTATCTCAAAAACGTGTTCTTTATAGGTTATTTAACATTGTTTATAAAAATACATGATGTCGTTTTGTTACTAGCGCTTGTAAATATGCTATCTTTGCACGATAAATTTTCGCTAATGAAAGTTGTTACTAAAAAATACGAACTAGAGAAAAAGAAATACATTTCGGTGGCTACAATAGCTTTATTAAAAAAAGAATGGTTCTATGGTATACCCTGTTTTATTCTTCTTGCTTTAAGCTTTATTTTGCCCAGCTGGTTTTGGACTTTCTTTTTAATAGGTTTTTTGGTTCCCGTATTGTACATCGGTTTTTGGATGATTCAGTTTGCTGGATTTACTCAGCATGAAATGGGTAAAATGTTTTTTTACAAAATGAATTATGAAATTGATGGACGTCAATTCCTCTTGAAGATGGATGCTAAGCACGGAATGCCCATTGAATGGAAAAGCTTTAAGAAAGCATTCAAAACAAAAAAAGGTTTTGTGTTAACAATGAGTAAGGCGCAATTCATTTACCTACCTTTTTCCATTTTTAAAAAAGAAAACGACATTAAACTAATTAGTACAATTTTAAACAGAAAAAACTTACTTAAATGAAAATAAAACTACTATCACTTGCATTAGTAACAATTGGATTGTTAAGCTGTGGAGAAAATCAAGATTCTTCTGCTGAAGAAACAGCATATGAAAGTAATTCAAACATAGACTTAGTTTCCTATGTTCATGGAGTTATGTTTTCCAATCAATTAAAGAATCAAAAATTGCCTTTTATTAATCCACAAGATTTGGTAAAAGATTTTGCTGAATACAAAGAAAATGGCATAGGAGAATTTAATCCAGAGAATGCAATTAATGAGCTTAGAGAATTGGCTCAAAGAACAGAAAACTTTCAAGCAATAGGCGGAGCTGACCTGGATAAGGCTAAGTCCATCTTTTCAAAATTATATTTTGACGATATTAAGCAATCGCCAATAGCTAAGGAAATGAATTTTGAAAAATTTGAAGAGGGAATGCTTACTTTTTGGGAAGACGGTAAAACCCCATCACAAGATTCTGTAACTATTTTCACGGACTACATGAGGAATGCGGTTATTAAAATTGGGAACGATTTTCTGGCAGAAAACTCAAGTAAAGATGGTGTTGAGGTTACTCCATCAGGTTTACAATATCAAGTTTTACAAGAAGGTTTTGGTGAGCGACCTAGTGACACTAGCAAGGTTTTAGCGCATTATGAAGGAACATTGATAAATGGTCAGAAATTTGACTCTTCTTACGATCGTGGTGAGCCCATCGAATTTCCATTAAATGGTGTAATCGCAGGATGGACTGAAGGATTGCAATTAATGAAAGTAGGTGCTAAGTATAAGTTTTACATACCTTATAACCTAGGTTATGGTGAACGTGGAACGAGAGGGATACCTCCATACTCTACCCTAATTTTCACAGTGGAATTAAAAGATATTAGATAATAATACGACACTTAGAAAGACCAAGTGTTTATCAATTAAAGATTCAATTTAAAACAACAATTATGTCTGAAGTAAAATCAGCCGACATCAATGTAATATCATTTGTTCATGGTGTTTCATTCGCTAGTCAATTAAAGCAACAACAACTTACATTTTTCAATCCTGATGATTTAGTAGGTTTGTTTGCGGAATACAGAGCAAACGGTATTGGAAATTTTGAACCTCAATCAGCTGTTGCTGAATTGAGAGAAATTGCTGCACGTTCTGAAAACTTCACCAAGGTTGAAGGAGAAGATAAAGCAAAAGCTATCGATACATTTTCGAAATTATTTTTCATGGATATTGATAAATCTCCACTAGGTGATGATTTAGTAGCTCAAAAGTTCGAAGAAGGGTTTGTGGATTTTTGGAAAAACGAGAAAATGCCAGCTCAAGAAGAAATCAAAGAGTATTCAGAATTCATGGCTGAAATTGGCGCAAAAGAAGGATTAGAATTTTTAGCTGAGAACGCTAAGCGTTCAGAGGTTCAAGTAACAGAGTCTGGATTACAGTATGAAATTCTTGAAAATGCTGAAGGTCCAAAACCAACTGCAGAACAAACAGTTGTTGCTCATTATGAGGGAACACTAATCGATGGAACTAAATTTGATTCTTCATACGACAGAGGTGAAGCAACAGAATTTCCTTTAAACAAAGTAATTAAAGGATGGACTGAAGGTTTACAACTGATGAGTATCGGTGCAAAATATAAGTTTTACATCCCTTTTGAATTGGGGTATGGTGCACAAGGTGCTGGAGCGAACATCCCTCCTTATGCTGCATTGATTTTCATTGTAGAATTAAAAGAAATAAAGTAGTAGTTTATTTACTCTTAGCAAAAAAAGCCCAACTGAGTTGGGCTTTTTTTATTTTAAAATTTAATGGTTGAAGTCTTAATCTCGTCTGCAAAAAGCAAATCATGTGTGGTGCAAAAAATCAAACACTTTTCCTTTAGCTCTTGAACGATCAAAGCCAATTGCTTTTTACTTTTTACATCTAAATAAACGGTTGGTTCATCTAAAAATAAGATTTCTGGTTTTTTAAGCAATTGACGAATAATGCATAGTTTCCTGAACTGTCCATCGCTTAACTCATCAACAAAACGGTTGGTTTCGATGTTGATTTCAAATCTCTCAAACCAATGCTCTAAATCTTCTTTTTTAGCATCTATGCCGAAACTCAAAAAATCAGATACTGATAAATAAACGCCTTTAGAAATGGAAGAATCAACCCAGCCAATTTTACTAGTGCTTAGGTGAATTGTTCCAGAAATTGGCTTTTGAAGTTTTGCTAAGGTTTTTAAAAAAGTAGACTTCCCTACTCCATTGTCTCCCAACAAAACAATTACATCTCCCTTTTTCCATAAACCTGATATGGGTTTGGAAAGCAATGGTTTTTCATATCCTATGTTTAATGAATTAGCTTCTAACACTTGATATTCTTTTTACGAGAAAATAAATAATGATAGGGACTCCTAAAACACTTAAAACGGCATTAACTGGTAACACAAAACCTCCTATTGCTCCGCGTGCAATTAAATCCGCCAAAAGAACCATTACAGCACCTAATAAAGCTGTTAATGGTAGCAATGTATTTAAATTGGAAGATTTGATGATTATTTTTAAAACATTGGGTACCACAATACCAACAAAAGCAATTGGCCCTACAATACTTGTAATTAAACCAATCCAAACTCCGAACACAATCAATAATAATCGCTTGTTAAATGTGACGGACTTTCTAGTTAGTAGTTTTAATTCGGTATCTCCTAATGAGTATATATTCAACCATGTTGAGTATTTTTTCAGTACAATAAATCCAATAATACTTACAAGTAATAGTGCGATAAGAGAATACATATTTGCTCTATTAAAACTTCCCATACCCCAAAAAACATAACTCTTAATACCTACAGAGTCACTTAGCTGCAGGAGAACTTCTAACACTGCGTAGCTGGCATAGCTAAGCAACAATCCAATTATTAGAACAAAAGTTAAGTTTAATGACTTACCTGCAACAACAATTAAAAGAAATAAAAAAGCCAATGCTCCCAATACCGCAAAAAAACCAAGGCCTAGCCATTCAAGATGGGCTGAAATACCCGGAATTAAATAAAATACGCCAACACCCAAACTTGCTCCAGAATTAACTCCAAGTGTTGTTGGACCAGCTAAGGGGTTTTTAAATAATGTTTGAATTCCTAATCCTGCTAATCCGCAACTCGCTCCTACTAAAACAGACATAGAAGCCCTTATTATTCTAGATTCTAAAATATTTCCATCAATAGAATTGAACTCAGTAAACCCTTTAATCAAATCAATATCAACGGTCCCCAATATTAACTCCAATACAAAGAGTGCAAAAAGTAGAACTGCAAATATGATTAACCAACTATTTTTCAAGAGTTTTTATTTCAAAAAACCGACCTTTTACTCCTGTTTTTAACACAGTATTAAGGTCATTTATAATTAAATGAGAATTTAAAACGCTTTCTTCAAAGTATTCTGTTTGAGTAGTATTGCAATACAAGATTTTTTTAGGATGATTGTTTAACTCTAAAAGATGTTTCATTCGTTTTTTCCAACCTCTTTTTTTCTTACCCCAATCCATAAACAGAAAAATGTTGTTTTCACTTAGTTTAAAAATAGCGGTTTCGTGGGCTATTTTTTCACTTTTTTCACTCTTTTGAATACACACGGGGTTAGCTCCAGCCATTCGAATCACTTTACTTATGTACGTATCACATCCAGGTTGATACCAAGCCTCTCCGAAGTTATCCAATTTTAAAATAGATGTGTTTAAGCTTTCATGGTTTTGATATTTTGATGAGCGGTCTTTTAAAATATTTTCTGCCTCTTGAGTACTCTTTGTGATTGCAGCAATCATCATCAGAAACTTTAACCTTCCCTTTGGGTGTGCCTCAAGGTATTCATCACACGCCAATATTGGAACCGTTAAAGATTTTAAGTTTTCCAATTGATAAGAGTTGCAAATAATTAAATCGGGGTTGAGTTGAATAATTTTCTCTAAATCTAAATGGGCTCCTTCTCCTACTGATTTAATCCTTTTAGATACCTTTTTTACTCTTTCTCGATTAAATATACCTACTACATTGTTTTCAACATTCAAGGCTTTAAAATAGGTGTAAAATGGGGTAGCTAAAATTACAATTCGTTTGTATTCCTTTTTTTCAATTTCAGAGATAATTCGCCCACTTTTGGTATGCGTGGATATTGTTTCTGTGCCTACTTCGAATAACTGTTCTGGAATGTCTTCCAAGTTGGCTACTTCTTCACCACAAGAAAGATTGATTAGGGAAATAACAAACCCAATCACATAAAGCCGATAGCAAAACCACTTAACCATTATAATCCATATGCTTTTTTCCAGATTGCAAAAGCAATAAATTTAAACATTCTTTGATTTTCGGGAATGGTAACCTGATTAAAAAACTGATCATAGTCCTTCATAAGGGCTTCATAATTAAAATATTCCTCTAAATCGGGCGTAAAATACTTTTTCAAATCGTCCTTAATGGAATATATCCATTGATTATTTGGGGTGACGTACCCCATCTTATCTTTTCGATTATATATACCCGAAGGCAACAAATGCTCTGTTGCTTCTTTTAATAGATATTTTTTATTTCCTTTTTGAATTTTATAGCTTCCTGGGATATTAAAAACATATTCAATTAATTTGATATCATCAGAAAAAGGTACTCTAGCTTCAACACTGTGCCACATGCTACAACGGTCTTCACATTTTAGGTACTGCTTTAATCGAGCGTTGTAAAATTCATGTTTTAAAATTCCATTGAGTGATTTTGGTGGTTTTTTCTTGGATTTTTTATAGCCCGAATTTCCGTAACTCCGCATTAAATCATGCGCAATGTATTGGTGTTCGGCTTGTACCTTTTGAATGAGCTTTTTATAAATGACCGAAGGCATTTTCTTTATGCCGTAATACTTTAAATACTGCTTTGTAAAAAACTGAATTCCAGTAGATAAAGAATCAAAACTTTTTAACTCTTTAATTAATCGAACTATATTCCCAGAACGCACATCGTCCATCCACTGATTGATATGATAGGGCAAATATCCTCCAAACAACTCATCACCTCCCTGCCCATCTAAAACTACTTTAACGCCCGTTTCTTTAACTTTTTTCATTACTCTAAACTGAGCATATGTGCTAGTAGAGAATAAAGGAATGTCTTGAGCATAAACAAGCTCTTCTATATCATTTAAAAGCTCACCAGCTTCTGGATATATTAATTTGGATTGCGCGCCAATTTTTTCATTTACCAAGTTTGCATAATCTGTTTCATCAAATTCTGGCTTTTTGGAAGAGGCTGTAAAGGTAAATATGTCTTTGGTACCCAAATCTGCCATTTGACATACTATAGCTGAGCTATCAATTCCACCACTCAAACAAGCACCCACCAAAACATCGGAGCGAAGTCTTAAATCGACTGCTGACTTAAATAAAGCGGTTATATCTTCAATATATTTAGTTTCTTTTCCAGGATTTATCTTTTCTTTTTTTCGATTAAAACTCAAATTATAATATTGCTCAACATTTAAAGCCCAGTTCTTGTAATTAAAGGTTAAATTATGTCCGGGTTCAAGTTCGATAATATTTTCAAACATACCGTTTGGGTCGTTTTCCAAACTCGCAAATGCTAAATAATCAAATGCTGCCTTTTTATTTATTTTTCTAGGAATTAAACCACTCATTACCAATGCCTTTTGCTCTGAAGAAAAAGCAAAATCTTCTTCATTTAACAAGTAATAAAATGGCTTTACGCCAAAGCGATCTCTAGAAGCAAAGACTTCTTGTTTGTTAACGTCGTAAATGGCGAATGCCCACATACCGTTAAATTTTTCAAGGCATTCTTTTCCCCAAAAAATATAAGCTTTTAATACAACTTCTGCATCTGTATTGGACCGAAATCCAACGCCTAGCTCTTTTAGTTCTTGTTTTATCTCAAGGTAATTGTACAACTCTCCATTATACGTAAGCCAATAGTTTCCTGATTCGTCTGCTAATGGTTCATGACCTAAAGCGGATAAGTCAAGTATTGATAGTCTTTGATGGCCAAAAAAACCATAAACATCATTGGAATGCGAGTCAGCATACTCTAAGTAATTTATCCCATCTTCTCTTTTAACCGATTTAGGAGAAGCCTTTGGAAATGCCTTTTTCTCATTGAACACCACCATGCCTTCATCGTCGGGTCCCCTGTGTTGAACTAATGCATTCATTCGAGAACCTATTGAAATTAGGTCGGTTGCAGATGTTCGAGAAAATATACCATTAATCCCACACATTTTACCCTTGCTTTATTTGAAAACACACGATTGAAGTTGCAACAGCCACATTTAGGGATTCCGCTTTACTATTGGGCCCAGATGATATTGTAATTTTTGTATGATCTTTTGATTCCCATAAATTAGAAACGCCATGCGATTCGCTCCCCATTACCACAACCCCTGTTGTAATTCCAGATACTATTTTAGTAGGCTCCCCAGTAAAATGGGTAACATAAACGGTGACATTATCTGGCTTTTCTTCTAAAAAGGATGCAATTCCTTTAACAATTGGAATTTTACTTGAAAAGGCTCCCATAGTACTTTGAATAACTTTCGGATTATACAATTCAACGCACTCTTCTGAACAAACAACCTGCTCTATCCCAAACCATTCTGCGGTTCTAATTATCGTCCCTAAATTTCCTGGATCAGAAATTCCATCTAAAAAAAGCATGGTTTTATTCCAATCAATTTCCTGAGGTACTTTTTGCTCAACAACAGCAATAGCTTCTTTATTTGATTTTAACCCACTTGCTTTCTCAATGGACAATTCATCAACAACTACAGGGTTTAACTCCTGTAAATCAGGAGACTTTTTGAGGGCACTATCTGAGCAATAAATTTCTATAATTTTAAAACCGCTATTCCTTAAAGATGAAACACTCTTTCTTCCTTCAACAATAAAAGCATTGAATTCACTTCTATTTTTTTTTTGCTGAAGGGACTTAATGAACTTTATCTTATTTTTGGACAGCATTCAGTTAACGTGCAATTTAAAGCTAATTTAACTATTCTAAACGGTATTTTTCTTGAAAGGAAAGCTTTTTAAATACATTACATTTCCCATTGTCGTCTTCCTATTGGTTGGCTGCGCAAAACACCAACTTTCAACATGGCATTTAAAACCACACGAAAGATTAATTAGCAAGAATACATTAGAGGTTAAATCAAAAACTAAAATTGACAAGGAGGAATTGGCATCATACATTCGCCAAAAACCAAATCATGCTATTTTATTTGGTACATGGAAGTTTGGGTTGCAGTGGAGAAATCTAATTTATAGAGAAAAGTCTGGCAAACCCAGGCCAGCTGTAATTCTAGATTCAAGCCTTGTTCGAAGATCCGAAAATCAAATGGGTTTATTCATGAAAAACGAAGGGTATTACAGCGCAGATGTGTTTTCCGAAATTAAGCCTGTTTATTTTTTAGGTGTAAAAAAATGGGAAACAAAAAAGGTTAAAGTAATATACACTGTTGTTCCTAAAAACCCTTTAATAATTGACAGTATTGGTTCTAAAATCAAGCAAAAAGATATCGCTAGACATTACAATGAAATAAAAAATGAAAGCCATATTACGCATCAAAAAATACTTCGAATTGAAGATTTAGAGGATGAAAGAAACCGAATAACTAAGCACTTAACCAATAACGGCTTCTACAAGTTCGCAGAAAACTTCATAAGTTTCGATATAGATTCTACAAGAGGCAACGACAGTACGATCGTCATTACTAAAATCAAACAACCTAAATCCGACTCAATTCACCATAAATATTATTTAAACAACATTTATATAAATACGACCTACGATCCGTATAGCAGTAATAATACCACATCAGACACTACGATATTTGAAGGCGTCTATATGATTAGTAAAGGAAAGTCTAAATTTAACCCCAACCCTTTGTACAGGAGTTTATTTATTCATCCTAATGAAATGTACAATCAAAAAAAGGAGGGACTTACCTTTCGTCAGTTTGCAAATCTTCAAATGTTTAATTTCATTAAAATTGATTTTAAAGAGGTTAAAAATGAAAGTGGAGTCAAGAAACTGGATGTTTACGTTCTTTTACAGCCTGCTAAAAGAATGTCTGTTTCTGGAGAGCTTATGGGGATATACAGAGAAGGTTTTGGAGGGAATGCCCAGCTTTCCTTTAAGAAAAAGAATGCCTTTGGGAACTCTGAAATTTTAAATTTCACTTTTTCCGGTGGTTTTGAAAACTTAAAGCAAATTGAAGAAAATGATTTTAAAATTGGCTCAAACATTGGACCTAAATTATCACTTACATTCCCAAGACTTTTTTTACTGCCTAAAGTAACCAAGAGTATTCGGAAAAACTCCTTTCCAAAAACTACTTTTTCTGCATATTATAATTTTCAGCAACGCTCTCAATTTGCACGTTATTTAACAAACATCTCCCTAACGTATACTTGGAATGAAGGAAAATACAAAACGCATACATTTAGTTTGCTAGATATGAATTTTGCTTTCATTACCAAAGACAGCAAAATTCTTTCATCACTATCTGAACTGTCCGACGCTCAAAAATTTAAATTTGAAAACGCAATTTCATCCGGTATTAAATATAGTTTCCTATACAATAACCAACGTAATAAAAAAGTAAAAAACCCAACTTACTTTGTAGCTAAAAGTTGGCTCATAGGTCCTACTGCTCTTGCTTCAAAAGCACTTGGTTTAGAGGAGAGAGACTCTACAACAAACGCTATTACCTTAGCTGGAATTCGATACGCTACATTTATCAAACTTCAAGGTGATTTAAGAAAGTTTTTCAACTTTGCAAATGAACAGCAAATTGCTATTCGAACATTTATCGGCGCTGGCATTCCCTTAGATAAGGATGGTGTTATTCCCTTTGACCAGCTGTACTTCGTTGGTGGAGCAAATTCGTTAAGAGGATGGAGACGTAGAACACTAGGACCTGGATCATATTTTAACTCAAACGATAACGTAGATAAATTGGGGGAAGTGAAAATTGAGTTTAGTGCCGAATATCGTTTTCCCGTTACTTCCATTATAAAAGGAGCCTTATTCATGGATGCTGGTAATGTTTGGACAGAAAAACCCGATATGGATTTAGGAGGTTTCGGTCCTAAAAACTTTGATTTCAGGCGATTTTATAAAGAATTTGCTGTTTCGCCTGGGATTGGTGTGCGCTTAGATTTTGACTTTTTTCTTTTCAGAGTCGATTTTGGTGTTCCCTTAAAGCAAGGATACAATCATTCTACCTGGAGATTGGAACCGGATAAGACCCAAGTTAACTTTGGGGTTGGTTATCCATTTTAATAAGGAATCAAGTACGCTTATTCTTTTCCTCAATCCATTTACTCATAAATTTTGTTGAGCGTAGATTATTTAACTTCAAAATATTACCGATGGTATTTTGAGAACGATGATGCGCTAAATTAGCCTTTAAACTGAATAGCATTTCTTTAAACTTTTGTTGGTATTCTTCTTTTGAAAATTCAGAAGACAGTACTCGAATTCCTATCGATTGTTTCTCTCTCCAGATATCTTTTTGTTTATAGAGTAAAACTGCTTTATTGGCCATTTCATTCGGAGAGTCGGAAATAAAACCAGGCCAATCTTCTCCCTGGGGCATTCCTTCTGAGCCAATTTTAGTGGTTACCGATGGTGTACCCATTCGCATTGCATCAATAAACTTTCCTTTTAAACCTGCCCCAAATCTTAATGGAGAAAGGCATACTCGTGCTTTACTCATAACATTTGAAACATCATCTGCCCAACCTTTTATTATAAACCCCTCTGTTAAGTTGGTTAATTGCTCAATTTTTGAGTTTGGATAGCTTCCATAAATATGCATTTCAACCTCAGGAAGTTTCTTTCGTACAAGTGGCCAAACGTTCTCTTTTAAATAGCGAATTCCATCAACATTTGGATCGTGAAGAAAACTTCCAATGGTTACCATATGAGAACGCTCTTCATATTTCAAAATATCCTTTTGATTGGGCACTTCTTCCATGAATGGTAAATAAAAAAGCAATTCTTCTTGTATCCCCTTTTCTTTCAAGTAGTCAATTTCAAATTTTGAAATGATTAAGGACATATCGCTTCGATATATACTAGCCAGTTCTCTCAACTCTAATTCCTCGTTTTTTGAAGAAGGTTTCCCTGCAATTATTGATTTTCTTTTTCTTCTTAAGGAATGAAGATCCTCTGTATTTAAAAGTGTAATTGCTTTTGGACAATACTCTTGAACACGCCACCCAAATTGCTCTTCCATCATGAAGCGATCAAAAATAACTACATCTGGATTTAGTTTTTGAATAAAATCATTGAATGAGCTATTGTTTACCTCTATGGCCTCAATAGAAACATTAATCTTTTCTAAAGGGTAAGAATGTTCCTTTTTCGAACAAGGTGTAGCAAAACAAATATCATAACTGGAAACTTTAAAAAATTCAATCAATTGCATCATTCTTCTGCCAGCAGCAGATGATTTTGGCTCAGGCCAAACATGACCGATAATGAGCAGATGTTTATTCAAATCTTAATGGTTTTCCTGTTGTTCCATTTGGGAAAGAAACATTGATTAGTGTTGATATTGTGGGTGCTATATCTTTGATATTAACCATTTGGTTTGAACTTCCATTTTTCACTCCTGCCCCCATAAATATTAATGGAACATGAGTATCGTATGAATATCCAGAGCCATGGGTAGTGCCCCTTACTCTATCATGAATCCAACCTGGCTTTAGTATTATATACAAATCACCTGATCTTCCCTCAAAATAACCATTAATAACTTTTTGAGCCATATTTGAAGAAGTCCCTTCTTTTAAGTCCTTTGTCACTAAAACTTCCTTAATTCCAGAAAACCCCTTTATAATTTGAATGATTTTCTCTTGTATGTATTCGGGATTGAGTCGATGCTTCTGAACCATATTTTGGGCAATTTTCAGTTGAGAATTGCTGTAATTCTCAACAATAGAATCTATTCCATAAGTTGATTTAAATTGAGTATTAATAAGATTTACACAAGCCTTTGAATCGAAATATCCTGACGGAACTTTTTGATCGGATAAATACCTGGGCACATTTACAGCACCATGATCGGCTGTTAAAAAATAGAGCACCTCTTTTCCAACATACTTTTCAATGAATGTAAAGAAGGAAGCTAAGTCTCCATCCAATTGTATGATAGCATCTTCCATTTCTACCGAATGAGGGCCATAAAAGTGGCCAATATAGTCAATAGGTGAAAAACTAACTGCAAGCAAATCCGTGTATTTATCTTGACCTAATCGTTCCTTAATAATTGCTTTTTGAGCAAAGTCTTTCGTCATTGTGTTTCCCATAGGAGTATATTTCACAAAGCTATATCCTATTTCTTCTGTTACACCTGAATAATCATGCGGAAAAACAGGAGAATCTTCCCACAAATGCGTCTCCTCATAATCATTATTATCACTGTAACTTTCCTCATATTCCATTAATGGGAAAATTGGCTCCCATTTAGAGCCCAAATAGAACTTACCGGGACGGCTTATATTCATAGCTTCAACCCAGCTTGGTAAGATTTTCATATAATATGAGCTTGTAATCCACCTCCCTTGTTTGTTAATCCAATAAGCACCATCTGCTTTATGTCCTCCTGGTAATATTGCAGAGCGGTCTTTTAAGGCAATAGAAATTACTTTAGAGTGATTGTTATTACTCAACTTCAATTCATCACCTATTGTAGTAACCAACATGTTTTTCGGACTCATTTCACCTTCTTTGGTATTCGAACCAATGGAGTTAAACCGTTTGTCAGCAACACAATATCGCTTAACCTTAAAGGATTCGTCATACCATTCGTTTGCAACTATTCCATGCTGTGAAGGTGTACATCCAGCGTAAATAGAGGCATGACCTGGGGCTGTATAAGTAGGAACGTAAGAATAATTAGCGTTTTTAAATAAATAACCTTCCTTAATCATTTTCTTAAATCCTCCTTCGCTTAACTTATCCCAGTATCGAAATAAATAATCATAACGCATTTGATCAACAACAATTCCAACTAAAAGCTTTGGATGAATTGTAGAGGAAATTGAGTCTTGGGCATTTGCTACAATACAATTAACTAAGAATACAAAAACAAGTATATGTTTCATAAATCACATTTTAATCATTTCAGAAAGTACTCTTAAAGACTCTCTTATATAATGATCCTCGGCTGTTTCATCCCTAAACTTCTTCAACCTAGTTTGCAATATTGTATCCGATTTTGCCAAATACAAATCGAGCTTATTCAACTCAGCACTCATATCATCTATAGCAACATCTTTAACCTTTGCAGCTTCACTAATTTCTTTGCGTATATTTTTATATTCTTTATATGCATCTAGTCCTAATGGGATTTTAGTAAGGTCTTTGGACTCTTTTATAAGTTGTGCATTATGTAAAACAGACTTAAAGTAGGATGAAGTATCCAGCCTTATTTGTGTTTTATCATTTAACTCATCCAATTGAAACTCTGTAGAATGTTTGGTAAAATAAGCCGCATTTATAGAGGACCATGGCAAAGCGTAATCGTACTCTTTTTCACCAACATCAATAAATTCATATACTCCTGGTAATTTAACATCAGGAGAAACACCTCTCAGCTGAGTTGCACCACCATTAATTCTGAAAAATTTCGCAACGGTTTGCTTTACAGCACCTAAGTCCTTATTGTCTGTTTTTATCCGATATTGTTGAGCAACCTCTCCCAGAGGAAAAAAACGTTGCACAGTACCTTTTCCAAATGTATTGCTCCCTACAATAACTCCTCTGCCATAATCTTGAATGGCCGCGGCAAATATTTCAGATGCAGATGCACTAAATTCATTTACCATAACTACTATTGGCTTATCAAATTGCTGATCGGGATCTCTATCCTTATAACTGGTTGCTGGTTGCCCTGCGCCATCAACCTGAACGACAGGTCCAGATTTAATAAAATAGCCAACCATATCAACAGCATCACTAAGTGAACCTCCGCCATTGTTTCTTAAATCAATAATTATGCCTTCTACATTACTGGCTTTTAATGCTTCAATTTGTTTTAGTACATCAATAGAACACCTTTTCCCGTTTCTTTTTCCAAATTCAGCATAAAAACTACCCAAATGTATGTACCCATAATTTACCGTATCCCCTTTTTGATTTAAAACCAATGACTTGGCGTAAGTTTCTTCAATAACAACAACATCCCGAACAATAGGAATTATTAAAGAGGTACCATCCAGTTTTTTTACAGTAAGTCGAACTTCGGTTCCTTTTGGGCCACGGATTAATCGAACAGCTTTATCCAATCGCATATTAACTACGTCTACTGGTGTTGAATCACCTTGAGCAACTGCTGTTATTAAATCTCCCGCCTTTAAATCACCTTGTTTCCAACTTGCGCTACCTGCAATAATTTTAGAAACCTTAATGTATCCATCTTTAACAGTTAGCGTAGCTCCTATTCCTTCTAGTTTCCCACTCATAGTAATGTCAAAATCCTCTTTATCTTTTGGAGGGAAATAGTTGGTGTGTGGTCCATATAGCGAAAGAATTGAATTCATAAAAACACTAAATCGATCACCTCTCTCAAGCTGATTTAATCTACTAAACCAATCCTTAATTCTTCCAGCTACCTTATCTCTCGCTTCGGTTTCTAATTCTTTAATTGATTTTTGAGGCAATGTATCATTTTCCTCTTGTTTTTTTATTGAAAAGTATAGCTCATTAACTATTCTAGATTGGACATAACTTGACCACCTTTCTTTTAACTCTTTCGGAGAGGATACAAAATCATATTTATCAGCGTCCAACTCAATAGAATCTTTTGATTGCAAATCAAAATCCTCCTCTAATATTTGCAACACAAGTTTTTCAGCAGACTTTTCTCTTTTCTCAATTAAACTAACGTAACCATTAAAAAATGATAAGTCCTTTTCTTTTATTGCATCATCCAATTTAAATTTACTTTTGGACAGCTGTTGAATATCTTTTTGAAATAAAAACCGTTTGTTCGGATCAATGTTTTCAATGAATAACTCAAACACTTTTTTAGAAAAATCATCATTAAGCTTCTGCTTATTATAATGAACATCATCAACTATGGTATTGGTTATTTCAAAAACTTTAGGTTCAATATTTATTGCTTTATCTTTTTCCTTTGCAGAACTACAAGCGGCTATTAAACCAATAGAAATAGCACTCAAAACATATACGATTTTCTTCATATCACACCAATCAAAAATTATTCACCTAAATATCTAGAAAGACTAATTTAACTCAATTAAAATTAACTCTCGTTTTCTTGTTTAAACGCATTTAAGTGCATAACAATTACGTTGTATACTATAATATATGCTACAAGGTTGACTTTAAAATGAAAAAAAATAAAAGTACGCTCAAAAAAAGCAGTGAAAGCTTAACATTGAAAAATTGAAAAGGAAACTACTATGAAAAAACAAAGAGGCATGAAGCCTCTTTCTATCTTACTTTTTTCTGTTGATGGTAAATATCAAGCCTCAATCTATTGCCTTCCTGTCCAGGATTTTCATAAGATCCTTTGCATGAAACAAACAAAACACAGGCGATTGATCCAATTAAAAACAAACTCTTAATCATGGTTAATTGCTTTAATAAATTTAGCGAGAACTAATTTATAATAAAATTTATTTCTTTTCTTCACTTTTGCTTGTTAGTTTTCAACCTTTATTTTTATAATCACTAAAAAATGTAACGCTTTGTGAGGAAAACGTTATACAATTAAAACAGAAGGGAAATTTGGAGCATACTAAAAATAAATACCATCAGTCTGAAAGTGATATTCAGAGAGAAGAACAAATTTTAAGAAAGGCCATTAAAAACCCCAATGCGTTTGCTCCAATTTATGAAAAGTATTACCTAACAATCTTTAAGTTCACAGTACAACGTGTTGAAAATGAACACGTCGCATCTGAAATTGTAAGTGACGTTTTTGCTAAGGCCATTTTCAATTTAAAAAAATACAAGTTTAAAGGCACCCCCTTTAGTGCTTGGCTATATAGAGTAGCCTACAATGAAATTGTAACAACATACAGAAAACAAAAAAGGAACAGAACGGTGAATATCCCAGATGGCTCTTGGGGTTTATTAGAAAGTGAAGAAGATGAAAAAAAAGAAGATTATTCGATTTCAATTAAGCATCTAAAACAAAGTTTACAAAAACTAAAACCAAACGAAGTTGAATTAATTGAAATGCGATTTTTTGAAGAAAGAGCTTTTAAAGAAATAGGTGAAATACTAGAAATCACCACCGAAAATGCAAGAGTCAAAACCCACAGAGCGCTTAAAAAGCTTCAAAAAATATTTAAATCTGTATAGTGATGAATAATTTTAAATATCAAAAGAAAACCAAATCCTCAGAAGAAGTAATAAACTCCTTCAAGGATTTTGATAAGGTTTTGAACAAGCACAAATCTATTTCTTCAGCTTATAAAGCTATTTGGAAGTACGTATTTATTGCGACAGGAGCCGCTGGGATTTCTATAACTGCTTTGTTTTTTTATCCAGAAAATAATGAAAACAAACTCCCTAAAACCAATTTAAGCACCACTATCCAAGAATCAACTATAGAAGACGTTCCACCTCAACAAAATGAAAAAATAAAACATGAATCCGTTCCAGTGGTAGCATCTGAAAGTAGTATTAAAAAGACTACTCCTGTTGATTTACAAAAGGATAAAGAGGTAATAATCCCGGAAAAAACAAAAGAAGTTTCAATACAAAAATCAGAAGGTGTTGAAGAAAAAATAGAGGTAGAAAAATGGTACACATTGAATGAAAAATCTGAAAAAGAAATCATAAAACTACCCACCCTATTTGTTTCCAATGAAGCATGGCCAAAAAAAATTAAGAAAACCAACCTAGTAAAGGCGCCCAATATTATGGCTTTTTATCAAAGTATCAACCAAGAAATACCAATTGTAAACGGCACAGCTTATATTACAACAGATGATGCAAGTGAAAAACCTATTGGCTATAAACTTAGTGGCAATAGTTTCCCTCCTGGACTGATACGAGAAATTCATAAAACAGAAAACTCCTGTATTCTTTTATTAAAAAATATAGTATTGCGCATTCCAGGAAGAGGAAGAGTTAACATTGGAGATCGAAGAATAGAAATTAATTTAAAAAACAAAATTCAGAAAAACCTGTGAAAACAGCTTGAAAAAATTTAATTCTATTGCATTTTCATGCTAAAAAAACCGTTTTTAAAATCACTTAAAACCCAAATAAACACACTTTAGGTGCTATAAAATACGAATCAACTTATTAACAATCAACTATCGTCGCACCTTTCTTTTCCCTATTTTTGCGCCGGCTTTAAGATATTCTTGGCAGTCATAGGAGAAATCAACACTATTTCTATCAAGGTTTACGGCAAGTTTAATTAAACAATTCATTTGAAATAAGTTATGATGAGAAAATACTGGATTTTAAATTTAATATTACTTTTCGCTTGTGTAAGCGCAAATTCTCAAGTAAGTAAAAACCTAAGAATGGTTTGGAACGATGAATTCAACGGCAATACGCTTGACGCATCAAAATGGAAGGTTCCACCAGCATGGAATAGACAAGGCGGAAGTTATTGGTCTGCTGATAATTATGAAATGACCGGAAACGGACAGTTAAGATTAAGTGTAACCGAAAAAAATGGAAAAGTATATTGTGGTGCATTGAGAACCCACAATTTATTTGATAAAAAATATGGTTTTTTCGAGGTTCGATGTAAAGTTCCTCAAATGAAAGGAGGTTGGGCCGCATTTTGGATGATGCCTTATGGGAACAAACCTGGTAATGCAGGTAATGACGGAACTGAAATTGACATTTTTGAGTCGATTAACGGTTGGAAAGGTCAAATAAACCATGCCTTACACTGGGATGGATATGGACCAGAGCATAAGCACGAGGCGAAAAAATTTCAAAGACCAGATTTATATGACGACAAGTATCATATTTTTAGTGTAATGTGGACTCCACAGGAATACATTTTTTACATTGATAATCAGGAAACTTGGAGAACCACAACAGGAGGTGTAGCCGATGTTAAACAATACCTTAAGTTAACATTAGAAGTTTCAGGTTCTACCTGGCCTGGTGATTGGAAAGAACAGAAAATAAAGCCGATTCATTGGTTAATTGATTATGTAAGGGTTTATGATTACCAACCTGTTGCAGAGGAAGATGTAAACTTAGAATTCACCTCACTAACAAACAATCAAACATTCAATGTAGGAGATCAGGTTCAAATGCATACTGACGTGACTGGGACTTTATCACAATTGGATGAGATTAAGTTCTATTCTAAAAGAGGGAATGAATCCTACGTATTAAGAAAAACATCAAATATCAACACAGCAACAACCTATTGGTATAACTACTTCCCCACTCTACCTGGCAACTATAAATTAAAGGTTGAAGGATATAAAAATGGAAACAAGGTAACCAGTGAAGAAGTAAATATCACAGTTAATCTTGACCTGGGACCTCTCAATTTAAATTTCGCCACCCTTAGAGCAGGAGATGTTTTTAGTGTTGATGAGGCTGTTAAAATGGATGTGAATGTATTGGGTAGCCTGTTTCAAGCTGATGAAATACAATTCTTAGTAAAAAAGGATGGAAATGAATTTGCAATTCAAAAGACCATTAATCTTAATACTGCGTCTTCATACAACTATTCATACTCGCCCCTAGAAGCTGGAACCTATACTTTTAGAATTACTGCGCTTAAAAACAATCAATACGTTACGCACGTTGTTGTTGGCGGAATTATTGTTGAGGCAAAAGTAGAGCCATTAAGCTTAAATTTCAGTACATTAAATTCAGGTGATAATTTTATAGTTGGAGATCCTGTAAGTATGAACGTTGACTTATCAGGTGACCTTTCTGACGCAGACAAAATTCAATTCCTGGTAAAAAAGAACAATGGTACGTTTGAAGTTCAAAAAACTACCAATTTAACAGGGGCGTCCGCATACAATTACAATTGGACTTCTACAGAAGCAGGAAATTACACCCTTAAAATCACAGCTTTAAAAAACAGTCAAAACGTTACGCAAGTTATTGCTAACAATATTACTGTTGAGGAAAAACTAGAACCCCTAAGCTTACGTTTTAGCTCTTTAAAATCAGGGGCCAATCATAAAGTTGGAGATCTTGTTAATATTGGTGTTACATTGTCTGGAGATTTTTCAGAGGCTGATCAAATACAATTCTTAGCAAGAACTATGGACGGTGTTTTTGAAGTTCAAAAAACGGAAAACTTAACCGGATTATCTGAATATAACTACAACTGGACAGCAACTGAAGCTGGTGAATATGCTTTTAGAGTTACCGCTTTAAAAGATGGAAAATATGTAACACATGTTGTAGCAGGAGGAGTCCTTGTGGAAAAAATAATTGAACCACTAAGCATGAGCTCAACTTCTGTAATTTCACCAGACAATTATAAAGTTGGGGATGCTCTAAACTTAAGTGTTGCATTGGCTGGTGACCTCTCAGATGCAAATGAAATACAGTACTTAATTAAAAAAGACGATGGTGTTTTTGCAATTGCAAAAACAGAAGCGATAACAGAGTTAACAGATTATAATTACACTTGGACAACAACTGAGGCTGGAAATTACACTTTAAAAGCAATGGCTTTAAGTAATAGCCAGTTTGTTACACAAGTATTAATTGGAGAGGTTACAGTTGAAGAAGTACTTCCTCCGCTAAGTATGAATTTCACTTCGGTGAAATCTGGTGATACTTATGAGGCATCAACTCTAATACCGGTGAAAATTGCGCTGTCTGGTGATCTTTCAGATGCGGATGAAGTTGTATTTTTAGTTCGAGAAGGAAGTGATGCATGGACTGTTAAACATACAGTAAGCGTTAATGAAGCGTCCGATTACACCTACAATTGGACTCCAAGCGAATCAGGAACCTACTCACTGAGAGTAACTGCCAAGAAAAATGGTAGTTATGTTACTCATACTGTAATTGGAGGTATTGAAATTGAATCCAATTTAAATTTAGAGTACACTCTTCTTGAAGACGGAGCAAAATTCAAGGTTGGAAATAAGGTTAAAATGACCGTTAAACTATTGGGAGATTATTCTAAGGTCGATCAGCTCAAGTTCGTTGCTCAAAAAATCGGAGAAACTGGAACTGTTGTAAGGACTTCAAAGGTTAGACAAAACCAATCAGCTTATGGCTACAAATGGACTGCGAAAGCAGGTAATTACACATTAAAAGTAGCGGCCTTCTCAAAAGGTGTTATTGTTGCTAACGTAAGGGCTAACGTTACTGTTGAAAACCCTCCTAAATTAACATTTAGATTTGTTAAGAACGGTCAATCCTATAAAGTAGGCAATAAAGTAAAAATGCACATTCGTGCATCTGGTAATATGACAGAGGCAGATCAAATCAAGTTTGTTGTTCAAAAAGATGGAGGTGTAAACCAGGTAGTTCGATCTTACAAAGTTAATCCATCAAAAAAAGCATACAACAAAACATGGGTGGCTAAAGAAGCTGGAAATTACAAATTGAAAGCTGAAGCATACAAAGATGGTGTTTTTGTAACAATAGCAGTAGCGAATATTAAGGTTACTAAAAACAGAAGTTTTGAATCGAAATCACACGATTCAAATGAAATTCAAGAAGAACAAAACCCTCTAATATCAATTTACCCGAACCCCAATAACGGAATGGTAAATATTGATTTGGGAATCCTAGAGAATGCTACCATTCGAGTATCTAATTCAAGTGGTCAAATTGTATACGAACAAATAGGTCTTTCCGGCATTCATCAATTTGAATTAAATAGCAAACCAGGATTGTACTTTATTGAAGTTAGATCAGAAACTGAAAATCAAGTTTTTAAATTGATAAAGAAATAAGTAAACAAATTTGAAGTAAAAAGCCGTTGAGAAATCAACGGCTTTTTTTTTGACACATTCAATAATAGTCAATGGAATTTTTTATTTTCTTTGGTTCAATACCTATAATTGTAAAATGAAAAAGAACCTTGTTGCAGTCTTAATCACATTCGTATGGTTTACTGCATATTCTCAAGTTAAAGTTGTGGGCTACTTCCCTACTTCCCACTGGAACAATTTATATCAAGTAGACTTAGACCATCTATCACATCTGTGTGCTTCTTTTGCGAATCCAACAGAGGATGGAGAACTGTTTTTTGATCAGGATTTAAGCACTTTTGTTTCTGCTGTTCACAGAGGAAATGTAAAAGCAATACTATCCATTGGCGGGGGTGGTGATTACTCCTGGGGTGACAAACACAAGATATACGAAAAGCTCTGGGAGTCTGAAGCCAGTAGAACAAGTTTCGTTCACAAAATCATGAACTTTGTAAGAAAACATAAGCTGGACGGGTTGGACAATGATATTGAAGGTTTTACCATGAAACTAAAAAACTTCAATGCATTTAGTCAAGAATTGGGAGATAGCTTACACGCATCAAATCTTGAATACAGTATGGCTGTTGGTGTAGACGCCTGGATTGGGGAAGCCTATGTAAATGATACCACACTGGAAAAGTTTGACTTTGTATCCACGATGAGCTATGGTGGCGTTGGCGATTGGAACTGGGATAAAAGACCTGATGAAGGAACCTATGACAAAATGGTTTCAGATGTTACAAAACTAATCAGCAGAGGAATGGATTCGCATCAAGTTTGTGGAGGAATTCCTTTTTATGCTGTAGAATTTCCAAAAGCAAAACAGAGCACATACTGGATGTACAATCAAAAAAATTGTAAAGTTTATAATCGGTCGGACTATGGAAACATAAATGCACTGCATGCCGATACGATATATACGAGAGACAGTTCTGTAATCTACATCAACTCT
>JBJKXR010000033.1:0-26804 GCA_045561495.1 Flavobacteriales bacterium
CATTGAAGGTGCATCCCAAATTTTTAAAATCTTATCTCTACTGCACGTTACAAACTCATTTTCATTTAACCATTCGACGCTATATATTGGCCAATTATGAGCAGGTATCGATTTAATAATTTCTTTGCTTTCAATCTCAATTTCTGTTAAATGTGCATTCTTATCCCCAATCAATAGGGAGTTGTTAGATGGAAAATTGTTTAAACAAAAAATTGGATGATCAATAGTTGTAAACAAGGAATATTCTTCAATGGTAAATAAATTAATTGTAAATATTTGACCTTGTGAATTGGCAATGAAAACATCATCACCCACAGATTGAATGGCCCTTATCTTACCCTTACCGACTTGATGACTTGCTAAAAGTTTAAAACCTTTTGTATCCCAAATTGAAAGTGTCCCATCTCCTGCACCAACAAACAACAAATTAGAATTCGCTATGAAACACGAGGCAAACGCACCTAATTTATGACCAGAAAAGTAACGAATTTCTTTTTGAGTATCGAGATCTATGACATGAAAATCCCCACTAAACAAACCTATAAAAAGATGTTTTTCATCATTTAACAATTGAAAATTCAAGATTACAGAATCTGTTTTTATTGATAGTGGTGTATTCTCTTCTTTATCCAAATCCCATGTGGCAACAACCTTATCAGAACCTCCAGTAAAAAGCATATTATGCTTTTCTGAATATGCAACGGCATAAAGAGGGCCGGTATGCTTATTATCTTTCCGTAAGAGTTTGTACACGCTACAAAATTATGGATTTGTTTCCCAGTTTTCGTTTAAATTCACTTTTTTATTCTACTCATTTTTATATTTCATAAAACGAACAAACTCCCTTTCCATTAACTTGTCAAACTTTTTTGGAGGCTCTATTTCAATATTTATTTCTTCTTTAGTTAATGGGTGTTTAAATTTTAATTTAACAGCACATAAAAAAAGTCCTTTGTGCAAAAGTACATTGCCTTTTTCGCCATATTCAGCATCACCAATAATTGAATGTTTTATTAAAGCAGCATGTTTCCTCAATTGATGAGTTCTTCCTGTTATAGGCTTCATTAAAACCTTTGTAATATGATTATTATTTAAACTTTTTTTACATTCAATAATAGATAATTCGGTAATCGAATCTTTTCCTCCTAACTGAAAGTCAATACGAACATCCTTTTCTATCTTACCGTAAAGCAATGCACAATACGTTTTTTGAATCATTCGGTTTTGTAGCATATTACCCAGCTCTATTCTTGCATGTATTGATTTTGCAACAATGACTAAACCACTTGTAGGTGAATCCAAACGATGAACAGGTTTAGGCCACTTTAAAGGGTTATTTAATGAATTGGCTAATTTTCCCTGAATAGCATTTTCAAGAGTTCGATAAAAATTTCCAGAAGTCGGCAAACCTGCAGGCTTAAAAACTACTGCTAAAGAATCATCCTCAAAAACAATCCTGATAGGCATATCATAAGGCAAAGGAGCTTTTCTTCTAAATCCCAAAGTTCAATTTCATCCCCTTGTTTAATATAATAAGACGAGGAAATATTTTTGCCATTTACCCTTATTACACCCTTTGAAAATGATTTTTTAACACTTTTATTTGAAGGCAGCTCCTCAAACAATCCCCTACAATATGCTTCAATTCGAACAGAATTATGTAACGTTTTTACTGTATGGGATTTTAATTTATACATGTTCAAACAATTTCAGCGTTGAATATTCATCCAATTCTTTTAACCAAATAAATGAAGTTAGTAAAAAACAGGCGGCCTTATTATGCAAAATGGTGGTTTTTCATCAGTTTAGTCAGTCTTGGTTGGATAACCCCTATTACAAAAAACTGGTATTTATTTCTTCATGGAGAATCTATCATAGCCTCTTCTGTAAATGTTTATGGTAAATCAGCTGAACGTTTTTACACATATATTTTTCATCTTAATGGCCACAAGTATATTGGCTCAAATGCTTTAACATTAAGCGAAAAAATCCCCAAAAAAAGCATTAAAATATATTATGATAAAAAAAATCCAAATAATAACATTATACTCAACCTCAACACGATGTATAAAAGTCATAACCTATACTTCCCATTAGGACTTCAAATTGGATTAAGCGTTTTCTTTCTCCTCGCAAGATTTGATGAGACAAATAGCTAATTTCTTGAATACTATAAATACGGTATAGAAAAAAGCCGTTCACTATGCTTTTAAAAAGTATTTTTGTGCGCAAATGTTTGGAACCTCCTTGAAAATAAATTTTTTATTCATTCTGTTCGTTAGTTTAGCGATTCCAAGAACTGTATCAGCTGAAGGCTTGAAGGGGTTTATTTTAAATACGAGTTACAATCCAATACCTAATGCTAAAATATTAATTGAAGAAACAAAGAATAGTATTCAATCAGACCAAAATGGAAAGTTTAAATTTCCAAAACTCGCTGTTGGCGTGTATACAGTTATTGTTTCACATAAAGATTATAGAGAATCCTTACAAAAAGTAACCGTTGATAAAGAAAAAAGTACTTTAATAACCGTTATCCTATTTGCAAAAGCAGCTGAACTGGAAGATGTTGAAATAAATGTAAGTACCCCTTTAAGCCGAGGCAAAGAAATCTCAGAAGACCAAATTTCAATTGGAAAAAGTAAAATTGTGATCAAACAAGATGCAGAGAAAGGAACTTCTTCCTCACTAACGCGAACAATTGACGCTCCAGTAAATATTATTGAATATGATGGCGCAGGACTTCAACTAGGTATTGGCGGAAGAGGATTAAATCCAAAAAGAACAGCACATTACAATACGCGCCAAAATGGATATGAAATTAGTGCAGATGCTCTTGGATACCCCGAAACCTACTATACA
The DNA here is from genome assembly GCA_045561495.1 of Flavobacteriales bacterium. GTDB lineage: Bacteria > Bacteroidota > Bacteroidia > Flavobacteriales_C. Next base: position 2,863 of record JBJKXR010000033.1, read on the forward strand.
CCGTCAAGTGAGGCAATCCGTGAAATAAGTATTTTAAGAGGAGCAGCGTCATTGCAATTTGGACCTCAATTTGGAGGAATGATCAATTTCATTTTAAAAGATGGTCCAACAAATCCGAAAAAGAAATTTGAACTAATTTCTAATAACAGATATGGAAGTTTTAAGCAATTCCATACATTTAATAGTATTGCGACAAAAAGTAAAAAATTAAAAACATACTCCTTTTATCATTATAAGATTGGAGACGGATGGAGACACAACTCAAGTTACAATTCACACACAGGATATACCAGTATTTCGTACCAACCCAACAAAAAATTCAATTTAAAACTTCAATTAACTAAATATTATTATAATGTTCAACAAGCAGGTGGTTTAACCGACAAACAATTTTATGAAAATCCTCAACAAAGTTTTAGAGAAAGAAATTGGTTCAGCATAGACTGGAATATTGCTGCATTAATTGTACACTACAAATTCAATTCCAACTCATGGATTAATTCTAAAACATTTTATGTAAATGCATCCCGAAATTCAGTTGGGTATATGGAAAATCCTCAACGGACTGATCCGTTAGGTGACCGAGCAATAATAGCCGGTAGATTTGAAAATATTGGTAATGAGACACGCTGGATAAAACGTTATACAATTAAAAATAAAAATGCTGCATTAATAAGCGGCTTAAGACTTTATAAAGGATGGGCTCAAACCTCTCAGGCATTAGGAACAAAAAACTTCGATGCTGATTTTTCTTTACCAGAAAATCCAGAGCATTCCCAATATCAATTCCCAAGTGCCAATGCATCACTATTTTTTGAGAACACACTTTTTCTGACAAAAAAAATATATTTGACACCCGGTTATCGTTATGAATATATAAGTACGAAAACAGATGGGTATTTCAATAAATATGTAGTTAATAATGCCAACGACACACTTCTAATTAATAATTTGACTACAAATTTCACCAGCAATCGAGACATACACCTTTTCGGAACAGGACTTACCTACAATGTTGCAAAAAATGGTAAGTGGATTGCTAATATTTCCAAAAATTTTAGATCGGTAAATTTTAGTGATATAAATATTGTTGTTCCTAGTTTACGTATTGATCCCAGCATTCAGGACGAGAAGGGATATACGGCAGACGTAACATATAGTAAAAGTTGGAACCACACAGCATTTTTAAGTGTCACCGGCTACTTGCTTCATTATGCCAATCGAATCGGCCTAATATGGCAAACCGATGACTTAACATTTGACACCTATCAATACAGAACAAATATATCTGCGTCGAGAACTATTGGAATGGAGCTAACCAATTGGATTAATTTGGGAAAACTAGTTTCATTAAACGATACGATTCACAAATTGAACTTAATGACAAATATTACCAGCAACTATGCTAAGTATATTGATAAAGATGCAATCGTTTATGGTAATCGCGTTGAGATGGTTCCTGCTTTTACACTTAAATCTTCTTTAACTCATGAATACAAAAAATGGCTTTTTTCTGGCTTAATTAATTTTCAAACAATACAATTTTCTGAAGCAACAAATGCAATGGAAAGTATGAATGGCGTATATGGATTAATACCCTCTTTTTATGTAATTGATGTTAAAACTGGATACAATTTCAAAAATATCACGTTACAATTGTCTGTAAATAATGTAACCAACAAGAGTTACTTTACCCAAAGAGCCAATTCTTATCCGGGACCTGGGATAATTCCGTCAGAAGGTCGTATATACTGGGTTTCTGCAGTATTCAAACTATAACTGTCCTATATTTTTCCACCTATAGCGACTGAATTTGTCCGGTAAAAAAAGTAGACATTTTTAGTATAGTGATGTATATTGTAAGAACAAAATTTTAATTCTTATGAAAACACTTCTTGTATTTACATTCTGCTACATTGGATTTTTTGCACATAGTAATCATTCTATAATTCCTGAACCTTTTTCGTATGAACAAATGAAAGGAACATTAATTAGCAATGGATTTCACTTCAAAGACAACTCGAAACTAAAGAAGGTTAAGTATGCTAAAACCATATTTACAGAATACCTCAAGTCGATTCAAATATCTACTGAAGGAAGTACAGCGATTGAACTTAACTATTCAAATTCAATAAAAAACAAAGAAGGATATAGCCTTGAAGTTAATTCAAAAGGAATAAGTATTGGGGCAAGCGATTTTGGAGGTTTTCACAATGCTTTACAAACAGTAAAACAATTACTTCCGACTAAACTTTCAAGTAAACCTATTGAAATACCTTTTTGTAAAATTATAGATAAACCAAGATTTGAGTGGAGAGGTTTAATGCTGGATGTGAGTCGTCATTTTTTCTCTGTAGAAGAGGTTAAAGACTACATCAATAAAATGTCCGAGTTTAAATTCAATAAATTTCATTGGCATCTTACAGATGATGAAGGGTGGAGAATTGAAATAAAATCACTTCCCAAACTTACTGAAATTGGTGCTTGGAGGGGAGAAAGAAACGGAAGATTTGGTGATCAACGCCCAGCGCCAAATGCTAATGAACCTAAAACATACGGTGGTTTTTATACCCAAAATGAAATTAAAGAAGTTGTTGAATTTGCTGAAAAACGAAACATCACCATTATTCCCGAAATTGATGTTCCTGGACACAGTATGGCTCTCCTAGCCGCGTACCCTGAACTATCAACAAAAAAAGAAATCACACAAGTTTCAGTTGGTCATAAGTTTGCAGAATGGTTTGGTGACGGTAGTTTTAAAATGTATACTGAAAACATGCTTAATCCTTCTGACGAAAAAGTATATGAAACATTAAACAAAATTTACACTGAAATTGCCAATTTATTTCCCGGAGAATACATTCATATGGGAGGCGATGAATGCTATAAAGGTTATTGGAAAGAAAGTAATGAAGTAAAAAATTTCATGCAAAAAAACAACATGAAAAACATGCACGATTTACAGGCCTATTTTATTGATAGAGTCCAAAAAATAATTGAATCAAAGGATAAAAAAATGATTGGATGGGATGAAATTACCGAAGGTCACCTAAACCAAGATGCTGCAGTAATGAGTTGGCAAGGAATGAAAGGGGGAATTAAGGCAGCAAAACTCGGACATAAAGTAGTAATGTCTCCAACAACCTATGCATACCTAGATTACACACAAGGTGACAAGAGCGTAGAAAATTCCATTTATGCAAGTTTAAGCCTTGAAAAGTCCTATACATTCGAACCCGTTCCCGATAGTGTAAATCCCAAATATATAATGGGAGGACAAGCAAACTTGTGGACTGAGGTTATCCCTACCCTTTCGTTTGCCTACTACATGACTTACCCAAGAGCTTTATCAATTTCTGAAACATTGTGGAGTCCCAAAGAAAAGAAAAACTGGGAAAACTTTGCTAAGAAAACACTATTTCATTTTGATCGATTTAATGAACAAAAGATAAATATATCCAAAGCTGTTTTAGACCCCATTATAACCGTTTATAAGTCAGGTGAAAAAATAATGTGCAAACTTGAAAACAATATTCCTGGAACGAGTATTTACTACACTATTGACAATACATATCCTGTTCAGTTTGGAAAAAAGTACACTGGCCCCTTTGAAATACCCAATGGAGATCTGAGTTTAAGAACTCAAACATTTTTAAATGACAAAGCAGTTGGGAGAGCTCTTCAAATTCATCGAGAGGAGCTCTTAAAACGTATTTAGCCAATTTAACCTATGCATAAAAACAAAAAAGCCACCCAATTTGGGTGGCTTTTTGTTCTGATAAAATAGAAATTAAATATTTTCCTTCTTTCTAACTAAGTCCGTATAAATTGGAGAAGCAATACAAATAGACGAATACGTACCCACAATAACTCCAATTAACAAAGCAAAAGCAAACCCTTGCAAAGACCCTGTTCCAAAAATAAGAATTGCTAATAGTACAACCAAGATGGTCAAAGATGTATTGAATGTTCTAGACAAGGTACTGTTAAGCGCCTTATTTACCACAACATTAATTCCTTCTGAATTGGTTCCTGAAGTTCTTTCTCTTACTCTATCAAATACAACTACAGTATCATTAATAGAGTATCCAACAACCGTCAAAACAGCCGCTACAAAAGCGGTATTTATTTCTAACGAAAATGGAAGTACGTCCTGTAATAAAGAGAACAAACCAAGTACGATAATCACATCGTGAAATATAGCCACCAATGCACCTAAACCAAATTGCCATTTACGGAACCGAATGGCAACATAAAGAAAAATAGCAATCAATGCATAAACCACCGATGTATAAGAAGCATCAATAATATCATCAGCAATAGTACTTTGAACATGAGCACTTTCTAGAACTCCTTTATCTTTCCCATCGTATTGACTTACAAATTTTTCCGACGTCATGTCAGCAGGTAAATACTTTTTAACTCCCGCATACAGAAAGCTCTCTACTTTATTAGAAGCTTCTTTAGACTCATCACTTGCTAAAAACTTTGTAGTGATAATAAGGTTGCCTGTCCCTCCTGTTTTTACTTCCGGCTCGAGCTCTTTCCCATTTTCCAAAAAGACACCTTTAAGCTCTGATTTCAAAGTTTGAACATCCGGCACGTTTTCAAAAGCAACTTTATAAGTTCTACCGCCTGAGAAATCTGTACCTAAATCAAATCCCTTGGTAAATATTGATGACAATCCAATAACTATTAACAATCCTGAGGCTACATAAAATTTCTTTCGAGAAGATATAATGTTATAGGTTGTTTTCGTAAACCAATCTTTTGTTTTCTCAGTAGAAAATTTAATATTCTTTTCTTTTCCCAACAATGAATCAAAAATCAAACGGGTAATAAATATTGCGGAAAACAAAGAAGTGAAAATACCAATGATTAGTGTTTGAGCAAAACTCTCAATAACGGATGTTCCGAAATACCAAAGAATAACTCCAGTAATTAATGTTGTGATGTTGGCATCCAAAATGGCTGTGTAAGCATGTTTATAACCATCAGAAATAGCCAATTTTAAACTTTTACCTATTTTCAACTCTTCACGAATTCGTTCATAAATCAAAACGTTTGCATCAACCGACATACCTACAGTCAAAACAATACCAGCAACACCTGGAAGAGTTAATGATATCGTTGGGGCTGCAGCAAGAACACCAATTATAATTAAGATATTCGCCACCAAAGCTACATTGGCTGCCCATCCAGCTGAGCTGTAGTAAAATACCATATATATCAGTACAAGGCACAATGCAAAAACAAAAGACCAAACAGCCGCATTAATAGCTTGCTCTCCTAAAGTTGGTCCAACAAAGGTTTCCTGAACGATTTTTGCAGGCGCTGGAAATTTACCTGCATTCAATACGTTGGCAAGGTCTGAAGCCCACTCATACGCATTTTCCATATTACCAGGAGTAATTTGTGTTCTACCGTTGGGTATTGCTCCATTGCTGGCACCAGGGGCAGCATAAACCAAACCGTCCAAAACAATAGCTATGGGTTTACCATTACCATACTGATCTCTTTGGTTATATGATTTACTGGTAATCTTCTCCCATTTACCAGCAGCTTTTGATTTAAAATCCAAAGCGACGTAATCTTTACCATCTTGCATTTCACGAGATGCTCTTTTAATAAACTCACCCGATAAATAAGCTCCACCATTGGATTCTTTTCTTAATGCGTATAGCTGTAAAGCACTTGCTTTTTCTCCTAAATCCGTTTCAGATGACCATGCTAATTTTAATCGTTTGTTGAACAATTTCTTGTCGTAACCGATTTTTATAATTTCATTGACTTTAGCTGTATCGCTAATTTTGAAAATTCCTACTCCTGCTCTATTTCTACTTTTAAATAACTCCTCATCCTTAACCATTAAGGCAGTAAATGGTGCATTTCTTTTAGCCAATAAAGCCAAACTATCTTCGGTATCTAAGTCTTCAAAATCTGCAGAATCCAATGGGTTTTTAAGGTTGTAATAATCTCTCGCCTTCTCCTCTAAAGCTATAAACGAAGCCTGTAAATCAGCATACGAATACGTATCCCAAATCTCTAAGTTAGCAGAGCCTTGCAATAAACCTCTTACCCTTTTTATGTCTTTAATTCCAGGGAGATCAACTACAATTCTACCTGTATTACCCACTAACTTAATATCAGGTTGAGCTATACCAAATTGTGCTACACGAGTTCTAAGTACTTCTTTTGCTTGACCAATAGCCCCAGATGCAGATTCATCTAACATTTCAAGTACATCACCATCTGTTGAGTTTACATCAATATCACCCTTACCAGCAAACCATTTTGCCATAGGTTCACCATTCATTTTCTCAACATAGGCCTGCTCGAACAATTCAATATAGCTTCCCGGTTGCTCTTTTTTTAGTTCTTTCGCTCTTGCAGTAACTTCCTTAAATTTAACTGAGCTTTTAATGTTACTACCCACTAAAGATGCCACCAGTTGGTCAACGGCAATTTCTAGTGTTACAGAAACACCTCCTCTTAAGTCCAAGCCTAAATTGATTTCTCTTTTCTTACACTCAATGTAAGAATAACCCAACCAAATCTCTTGATCAGAATTTTCATCTAACCATTCTCTTTCTTCCTCAGGAGTACTCGTTAATTCTTTAGCTTCCTGCTCAAAACCTCTTGCAAAGTAAGTGAACGAAAACTCAAAAAGACAAACCATTCCAATAATGGCTAATAAAATCTTTATTGCTTTTTTGTTTTGCATATCAAAGTTTATTCAAATAAGACCGACAAAGATAAATCATACCACTCGATTAGCCATGCGTAAGGGAAGGATAATTAATCATAATTTACTACATTTAATGTCATGACACGCATTGTGCTGACTATCACCTTATTATACTTTTTTTCTAATCTCTCTTTTGGTCAATTCGCTTTTGAAAGAAATTATGAAATCGCAGTAACTAAAAACAACAAAACCTTAACAAGAGCATGGGAAGGAGGATTAAACTACCCAATATTTAGCAACATAGATTTTGACAACAATGGAAACCAAGACTTAATTGCTTTTGATAAAAGTGGTAATCGCCTTATTGTATTTAAGAATGATCAATTAAGTTTTGAGCCAATAAATATTCCTATTACACTAGATAAGTGGGTTCTTTTTAGAGATTTTAATTGCGACAACCTACCCGATATTTTTACAGGAACTGCAGGTGGCATAAAAGTGTATAAAAACAATGGTAACTTTTCATTTACCCTTGAAACGTCTCAGCTACAATCTGACCTAGGTTCTTTTACTTCTAACCTTTCCATTCCAAATGAGGACATACCTGGAATTACAGATGTGGACGGTGATGGTGATATGGATATACTAACATTTGATAATAATGGTATATATATTGAATATCATAAAAATACCTCTACTGAAAACACAGGAGAGTGCGGATTAGAGTTTAAATTAGAATCGAGTTGTTGGGGTAATTTTTCTGAAAATGAGACGACAAATGAAATCACCCTAAACCAAACTTGCACGAGAAATGACATGACTATTCTTGGCGGTGGAGAACATGCCGGAAGTACAATCACAACAATTCATTCCACTACTAATAAACCTGTTGATGTACTCATTGGAGACATCTCGTTTAACAATTTAAATTACTTGACCAATGGAGGAAGTCAATTGACAAGTAATATTATTGATGTTGATCATAACTTTCCAAACTATGATAACCCAGTTACTATGTACCTCTTCCCTTATGCTTCATATGCTGATGCAAATAATGATTCTAAAAAAGACCTTTTAATATCCAGTAACAATGCCTTGATTGGTAACAACAAAGAGGTTCTTTACTATAAGAATATTGGCGTTAACCAAGATACTTTTTCATTTCAAACAAACACTTTTCTTATAAGAGACATGCTGGATTTTGGAAAAGGAGCTTATCCAATATGGGTAGATGAAAATCAAGATGGATTAACCGATATTCTTGTGGGTAATAATGCATTAAATTACAACGGAAATATAAAAGCAACGTTAAGTTTACTTCGTAATGTAGGCACTCAAACCAATCCATCTTTTGAAGTTATAAACGATGATTACTTAGATTTTTCGGAAAATGAAGAAACGTATTTATACCCAGCTTTAGGAGATTTAGATAAAGATGGTGATGATGATTTACTTCTAGGTCTTCAAAATGGAAAAATACTCTTCTTAAACAATCAAGCAGGGACAAATATGCCTTATGATTTTTTAATCGCCTCTGCTGAATTTGAAAACATTGATGTGGGCAATTATGCTGCTCCTGTTTTATTTGATGTAAATGGAGATGCTTCAATAGATTTAACTGTTGGTGAACAAAATGGAAGTTTATTTTATTATGAGAACCAAAATAATTTTGGGTACGATTACTCGATTGAAGTAGAAAATTTTGGAGGAGTTTCTACACAAAATTATTCGAATGGAATTTTCTTTGGGTATTCAACTCCTTATTTTTTCAAAGAAAATGAAAAAACACACTTACTGGTTGGTGGAGAATCTGGTAAAACTCATGGATATATGAACATTAGCGAGGAAATATCCTCAACTTTACAACTTGATTTTTCTGACTTTCACAACACAAAAGATGGAGGATATAGTAAACCCCTAATGGGTGATTTAAATTCAGATGGAAACCCCGAACTGATCATTGGGAATCAATGTGGTGGCCTCGCATTATATATGGGAATGGAGCCTGAAAAAACGAAAAAAATTGTATCAACAAGAAAAATAGAATATATACTTTCTGAAAATACGCTTCACATCAATTCACTACCCATTCAAAAAATGGAATTACGGGACATAAATGGAAAATTAATCTCTCAATCTTCTGGAAATCAAATTTTTATCCCAGAAACCAAAGGCGTGTTTTTTGTTCGTGCAGAATCATCCTTTGAAATCATATCGATTAAAATATTACGGTGATTAAAAATTATGATAAAAGGAAACAAATCCCCCAAATGTACCTGTTTCCATAAAAGGATTCCAAATTGGAGGATCGTGTTTTGTATTGTCCACCCATGGCTGAATCCATTTTACCTCTGCTACCAATCTTGACGCACCAGGCCCCATACTTAGACCAATGTGTGGAGAAAACAATAAATCATCTTTAAACGGAATTTCTAAATCAAAATCTGAAATCACGTTATAATGCGACTGAAAACCAGCATATAAAAACATATTCCATTTAGGATCTCCAGGACAATCGCAAAAATAATGAGGGTCATTCATAAAATGCCAGTAAAGATTTGCATCAAACTGAGGGAAAAATGTAAAACCTCCATCTATAGCATCAGTCATTGCATTGGCAACAAAATTAGTTGTGAAACCTATCTTTTTTTTGCTCCACCACTTCCACTCTTTTAAAACTCCAGCCTCTACTGCAAAAAAACCATCCAAAAGGGAAGAAAGCTGAAGTCCTCCAAAATAAGTTAAACGTTTAGTTTTTCCCTTAGCATAGGTAAAACTTAAAAAAGGTGCAGGAGTTATGATTCCCCTTTCTTCAATTATTGGTCCACCAAATGAAACACTAATTGACTTTTCTTTTTTTGTTAATGGAACAACATATCTAGTTGGTGCACAACTTGCGACTAAAACAACAATAGATATAATCAACAAATTTTTCACGTACTCAATTTTTCAACCACAATTTTATCAATAGGAAATGTAACGTCATTTTGGGTTATTTTGTTCAAATCTAACCACCTAAAACATTGCGGTTCATTTGTTTCAAATAAAAAAGGCGTTTCTGTACTTTTAATTTCACCCTCATCCAATGAAACTCGATAATACACACTTAAAAGTTGTTCTTTTTCACTAAAAGAAGAAACTTGATAAGCTTCGTTGATATAGAAAAGAGTTTTAACACTAATCACTACATTCAATTCCTCTTTAAATTCTCGAATTAAACACTCAACAATTCCTTCACCAAACTCTAATCCGCCTCCAGGAAACTTAGTCATTTTCACACCGCTGCGTATTTCATCGGTAACCAAAATTTTTCCTTCTTGAATTAAAATACCATATACCCTTATATTGAAACGAGATGGAATCATAACTTTCTTGCTCTTAACATTTCTCGTTTACCGGGAGGGCCTGGAACTTTTTCAACCAAAAACCCTGCTGAAATCATGTTCCGTTTTGCCTGACCCTGACAACAATAAGTAACCAATAAACCATTTTTATTCATGATTGAATACACTTTTTCAAAAACTGAAGTATCCCAAAGTTCAGGTTGCTTGTTGGGAGCAAAAGCATCAAAAAAGACTATGTCAAATCCTTTTGGCAAAGGATCTTTGACTAAATCCAACTCCAATTTCCTCAATTTAAATTTTGTGGAAATTTCAATAAATTCAGTCCAGTTAGCATTCGTAATCTTTGTATACAAATCAACTTCATCAACCATATTCCCATAGTTTAATTGCTGGAACTCTTCTTTTGAAACTGGATGTTTCTCAATAGAGGTATATTCGACGCTCTGCTGTTTAGTTTGTGACCATTTGACTGAAAGGAGAGCATTTAACCCCGTCCCAAAACCAACCTCAAAAACACGTAAGGAAGCTCTATTATGAGGTAGACATTCATCCAATCCCATCTTCAAAAAAACATGCTCAGCTTCTTTGATGGCTCCATGAATGGAATGATATTGTTCATTCAACTCTGGAACAAGTATAGAGTGCGAGCCGTCATTAGTAGTAATTATTTTTCTGTTTTTTGAAAGATCCAATTAAAACAAATTAATATGCCATGAATTTTTTACTGTAGTTTCCCAATTGGAAATAAATTCACCTTTATTTTTTACCAAATTATTAAACACGACCATATCGGTATTAAATTCTCCCGAACGTGCTTTTTCTTGGAAATCACCAATTTTTATATTTTGAATAGATTCTCCCAACTTATAGGCTAAGTTCATTCTATCCAGCATTTCAACACCAAACTTATCTTCTATGGATTTCATTAACACAACTGATTTATCAATTGAACAGCCTGTGGCATGTTGAAAAGATTCATCTACAAAAATAACAACAAATTGATTATGATACACCTCTATGGCGCTATTCAATTTTTTACCATGCGCCTCCCAACTTTGGTTAAATGTTGAAAGTTCTTGATTAAGATCAGACAATTCAGAAACTGTAAATGCTCTATTTGCTTGATACACCCAAACCCTTGAAGAATCGGGTAATTTATTTACTATTTGAACCATACCCTAAAGTTAATAATTTTCCTACAGGATAGAATTTTTATTCATCTACAACATTCTCCTTGAGTTGTGCTTATAAATCAGCAGCTCTGGCAACCAATTCAGCCAAATCTAAAACTTTTACATCTTTGCCTTTATTTTTTAACTTAACTCCGTCGGTAATCATGGTATTGCAAAACGGGCAACCTGTCGCAATAACATTTGGATCCATTTCAAGAGCTTCCTCTGTTCGATCGATATTTATTTCTTTCTCACCCTTTTCCGCCTCTTTGAACATTTGAGCTCCACCAGCACCACAACAAAGTCCCTTCTGCCTACTTCTTTTCATCTCAGCCAATTCCACATCAAGTTTCTCAATCAGGCTTCTTGGAGCATCATAAATATTGTTGGACCTACCAAGATAGCATGGGTCATGATATGTAATTCGTTTCCCTTTAAAAGCTCCACCTTCTACATTAATCTTTCCTTCATCAATTAACTGTTGAATAAATTGAGTGTGATGAATCACCTCATACTTTCCTCCCAAATCTGGATACTCATTTTTTAAAGTATTGAAACAATGCGGGCAAGTTGTGACAATTTTTTGAACTTCATATCCATTTAAAACTTGAATATTCATTAACGCCTGCATTTGAAATAAAAACTCATTACCCGCTCTTTTCGCTGGATCACCTGTGCACGATTCTTCCTTACCCAAAACAGCGTATCTCGTACCGACTTTATTCAAAATTTTCGTAAATGCACGTGTGATTTTTTTTGCTCTATCATCAAAACTACCTGCACAACCCACCCAAAACAGCACATCAGGCTTCTCACCTTTCGCCATGTATTCCGACATTGTTGATACTTGTATATTTCCCATATCTAATCTTCTTCAGTTGCCCAATTAAATCTATCTGCTGCAGGAAAAGCCCAAGGGGCACCATTATTTTCAACATTCCCAAACATTATATTCAATTCACTGGGCGCTTGTGATTTTTCCATTACTAAATATCGTCTTAAATCAATAATAACGGTAAGAGGGTTAATATTAACAGGACAAGCTTCAACACACGCATTGCATGATGTACATGCCCACAACTCCTCTGGGGTTATGTAATCATTTAACAAAGCCTTTCCATCGCTTTCCTCTTCAGATTTGTCCATGAATTTCCCAAGCTCCTCTGTCCTATCTCTAACATCCATCATAATTTTTCTTGGAGACAATAATTTACCGGTTTGATTTGCAGGGCATTGATCTGTGCATCTCCCGCACTCAGTGCATGTATATGCATCCATAATACTCTTCCATGATAAATCTGGAATATCTCTTGCTCCAAATGGGATGGGGGGTGAATTTTCCTGACTCGACTCAGGAGGATTTGCATAAGGGTCTGCATTTGGATCCATCATTAATTCAACTTCTTTTTTTACATTTTGCATATTATCAATTTGACCCTTAGGTGTTAGTTTGGAATAATAAACATTAGGAAATGCCAGTATAATATGAAAGTGCTTTGAAAAGGGTAAGTAATTTAAAAACGCTAGGATTCCCAATATATGAAACCACCAAGACGTCCTTTCAATATAAAACAATGTACCAACATTAAGGTCAGCCAATAAAGGGCTTATTAAACTACTTATTGGATAAGAACCTGCTTGTACATAGTGTTCATATCCCATTGCTTGAAGCTGTAAATCAGATGCATTCATCATTAAAAAAGCAGACATCAAAACAATTTCAGCATACAAAATAATTAAAGCATCATTTTTAGGCCATGATGTCATTTCAACACCTTGAAAACGCTTTATTCTTTTGGAAAATCTTCTTACCAGAAATGCTATACAGGCTAGTAAAACTCCAAGCGCCAATATTTCAAAAGAAGCGATTAAAAAATCGTAGAAAGAGCCAAGAACTGTTGCGAAAACTCGATGTGTTCCAAAAACACCATCAATTATTATTTCTAAAACTTCAATATTTATAATTACGAAGCCTGCGTAAACAACTATGTGCAAAGCACCTGCAACAGGCTTCTTAACCATCTTACCCTGTCCTATAGCAACAAGGCACATTTGTATTAATCTAGCTTTTTTATTGTCACTTCTTTTCTCAGCTCGACCTAAAAGAATATTTCTTCTAATTTTTTTTGCTCTAAAGAAAAACGTTAAAGAAGTAGCTACTAGTAAAACAGTGAAGATAATGTTCGAAAAATATGGCATGAATGTAAAATAATCTCTTGGGATTATTTACTGTATTTCTGAAGAATTTGTTTCAATCTTAGCGAATCACATGGAGTTCCACAAGAATCTCTTATCTCGGCAGCTAATGCACCATAGATTTCCTCATTGAGTTTCTTCAAAACAAGAGAGTTGCCCTTAAGCACAGCATAATCTGTTGAATCCCAACCACTCGCTGTTTTTTGTCGTTTACTGCCAAAGTTTATTAAGGATACATTTAGATATCTACCGGGGTTTTGCTTTAAATCCAACAATAAAAAGTCTAAATCAGCACTTGCCAAAACTAAATGTTCGTACAATTTTTTATCATTGAGCAACATACCTACTGTACCCTCTCCTCTATTGATTTTATCCATGATCAACTCAGTCTCCAACAAAACATCATTAACCCGTGTAATTGTCTCGGTAATCTGAGACTTTGCAATACTATCGGTAATATTGTCTAAATTTTCTATTATACTCGTAATCTTTGTGCTATTGTTGTTCAATGTTTTTGTCAGAGACTCTATGTGATCTACAATTCTTTCAACTTTTGCATTTTTAAGGTCTGTTGTAATGGAGTCCAATGAATTTGTTGCATGTAAAATATTTGACATAGCAAGCGGTATTTGCTCAAAGGATTTCTTTAAATTACTTTGAGTTTTATCATCCATTACTACTACAAATGTTTTTACCAGTTTATCAGCTGAGGAGATTAATTCATCAACCTTGTTTTGCAATGGAGCTAATCTGGCATCAACCTCATCTTTGAGTGATGGTGATAATTTACCCACCAAGGTATCTCCTACTTTAACAGGTTCATTTCCCTTTCTAATATGTGACAATTCAACAACCATGGTTCCCAGCAAACCAACGGAAGATATTTCAGCAATGCAACTGTCATAAAGCTCAATCCCTTCTGTTTCCACCTCAAACTTCACTACCCAGCAATACCCATCTATTGCACTCGAATCAAATTCAATCTTCTTAACTGAACCTACCTGCATACCTCTATAATTAAGGCCACTTGAAGATGCTAAACCATCTAAGTTTTGATATTTCGCATATATGCCTTTATCAACTGAAAAAACATCGTTCCCAGATAAAAAGTTAGCCCCCCAATACAACATGAAAATTGCTGAAGTGACAGTTAATCCGATTTTAAATTCCTTACTCACTATTTTCCAATATTTACTGTTTTCCCTGTGCTATTAGTTCTTTAGCTTTCTTAACAGAAACACGGTTTCCTTTGTAGAAAGCTACAACAAATGCATCATTAAAACTAGTTTGTCTTACTTTTTTCTGCAATTCAATAGCTTCCTCTTGGGTAACGCAATTTCCTACAGCATATTTAAAAACTTCACCAGATTTATATTCAAAAACATCTTTAACGTCCTTAAACTTGCGTGAATTTAAGGGTATTTTTTTACTTGATGAAGTTATTTGAACTCTAAAAAGAACTTCATTGTTTTTTGGATTGCGTTTTTCGATTTCTTTCCTTGCCTCCTCAGCCTTTTGAATTTTAATTACTTTGGCAATAGAATCTTTAGTTAATTCAATCTTTTTTTGCTGTTCATTTGATTTTTCTTGATCCATTTTAACATTCAAAATATTTATAATCATAGAGTCTAATTGTGAAAACAATTTAGCCTCTTCAGCAATTATTTCACTTGGATGATACCCCTCCATTTCTCTTTTATATTCTACAAAGGCTCTAAATACGGCCGCTGCAGTTTCCGATTGACCTATTTTATCTTTCAGCAAAACCTCTTCTGATTTATTGGTTAAAAAACCAAGTTCAATTAAAACACTAGGCATTGTAGTTCTATACATAACCAATAAAACTCTTTGCCGAACGCCTCTACTGTGCCTATTGTTTCTTGTTTTAAACTGATGCTCAACTTTCGTAGCAAAATTTATACTTGATTGTAAATATTCTTGTTGGTATAAACCCATTAAAATATTCGACAGAGGACTATTTGGGTTATAACCATCATAATTTTTTTCATAATCCTTTTCCATAAGAATAACCGAATTTTCCCTTTTAGACAATTCGAGATTTCTATCGGTATATTTCGTACCCATAACATATGTTTCGGTCCCATACGCCGATTTATTTTGAGCAGAATTAGCGTGAATGCTAATGAATAAATCCGCTTTATTTTTATTTGCAATATTTGCACGCTCATGCAACTTTACAAAAACATCTTTATTTCTGGTATAAATTACATTAACACTCGGAAAATAGGCTTTTATCAACTTTCCAAGTTTTAAAGCAACGCTCAAGCAGATATGTTTCTCTTGTGATGAAGACCCTAAACAACCCGGATCATGTCCTCCATGCCCAGCATCTATTACAATTGTTTTTACGTTAAAATTTTGTGACTGAGTTGAATCTTTTTGACCAAAAGATGTTAAAATACTGAAGAAACACAAAAAGGAAATAAGAATATATACTCTCATTCGTTTCAAAATTCGGGTATAATTTTTGTTGGCTATGAACAAATTAGACCCTAATTTTTGTGTAATTTTAAACACCATTTTCATATTGTTAAAACAGTTTCCAAAAAGGAATAGTATAATCTTGCTATCAAAATTAAATATAACTTCAAGGTTTCTGGCAGTTCTGCTCGGATTATTAATTAACAATGGTTTTTCAAAAACACTGTCTTTTAACTCTTTACAAACCCTTTTTCCGGATTCAAATGACATCAACTTATCAGTGGACAGCGTGCCCAAAGATACTGTTATAATTGATGAAATATCGGATGGAGCTCCTGATTTCCCTGTTAAATACACTGCTAAAGATTCTATTGATTTCGACAACACCAATCAAATAGTATACCTTTTTGGAGAAGCAAAAGTAGATTATGGTAAAATATCTCTTGAGGCTGACAAAATAAAAGTTTTTATTGGCAAAAATGAAGTACATGCATTTTGTAAAAAAGACAGTGTCACTGGAAAAATTTTACAAAAAGTTGTTTTCAATGATGATGGTGATAGTTTCGAAGCGCCTGAAATGAAATATAATTTTAACACGAAAAAAGGAAGAATCATTCAGGCAGCAACTCAAGAAGGCGAAATGCACTTATTATCGGATGTTGGAAAGAAAATGCCCAACAACGATATTTTTTTAAAAAGAGGAAAGTTAACCACCTGCGACCACGAACACCCGCACTTTTATTTTGAATCAAGAAAATTAAAAGTAATTCCAGGTAAAAAAATAATTGTTGGTCCAACCAATCTAATTATAAGAGAACTCCGAACCCCCATTTGGTTGCCTTTTGGAATTTTCCCAAACAATCAAAAAAGAAAATCAGGAATACTTATCCCAGGATATGATAACAGAAGAGGTTCATTCGGCCTAGACCAGTTAGGGTATCATTGGGCAATAAACGATTACATACACGCCGAATTTTTAACAAGTATTTACTTTTCAGGAAGAACTTTACTTTCTGGAGAATTGAAATACAAAAAGAGATACAAATACGATGGTAAAATAAAATTGAACTACACAAAAGATGTGATTGGAACACCGGACGTTTCTGGGTATAAAATCACAAAAGACTTTAATTTAAAATGGATTTTAAATCAAAATGCAAAAGCACATCCAAAAAGTAAATTTGGAATAAGCATTGATGCAAAGTCACCTACCTTTAACCAAACACAAAATCTAAATGCAACAACTGCAGTATCTACCGTTCAAGGACAAAACAACTCTCAAGTCAGATGGGGTTGGACAGATAAGAACTGGAGCTTAAACACAATTTCCAGCCTTAATCAAAACTTTTCCCAAAATAGAATTACAATGACGCTGCCATCAATGAACTTGAGTATACGGCCTATCAACAAAGGGATATTTACATTTGGTGGTAGTGCAGAAACCAAAAATTCTGTAACTACTGGAGATTCAACGTTCTTCTCTCAACAAACACTCCAAAATTTCAGAAATGGGGCAAAAGCAAATATCAATATGAGAATTTCTAAACGGGTTACTTTTTTCAAATATCTAAACGTAACCCTCCCCTCAGTAAATTGGAATTCGTATTTAATCACAGAGGAAATATCAAAAATCCAGACAGAAAGCGGCTTAGTAAATGATACTGCCAATACATTTAATCATGCGTATGATCTTTCATTAGGAAACTTTGGAATTAACACAAAAATATTTGGTACCTATAAATTTTCAAAAGGAAGCTATTTAAAAGCACTACGCCATCAAATTACACCATCTGCAAATTTAACGTATCGACCAGACTTCTTTATTGATGCCCAAAACATAAATCAAATTGCTTTTGATACCACGACAAGCAAAAATTTGGAATACAATAAATATTCAACCGCTATGTATCGCCCAAACGCCAGTAAAGCAGCTAGTTTAAATTTCGTACTCGATCAAAACTTACAATCTAAAATAAAAGACCTGTCTGATTCTACAGGTTTGAAATTTAAAAAGGTAAACATTATAAATGCATTTCGAATGGTATCCTCTTACAACTTTTTAAAGGACTCCTTAAACTGGAGCAACGTATCAATATCGTTAAATACGGCACCTTTATTTTTAAAAAACTTAAGAGTTTCAGGGAACTTTTCTCCCTACGCAATTGATAAAAATGGTCAAGTCTTCAATGAATTGTTATGGAAAAATGGTCAAATAGGAAGGTTAACAAACTTTGTTGCTCAAACTGCTTTAAGTTTAAATAGAAATATGCTTACTAAATGGATGTTTGGACTCGAAAAAAGTCCAAAAGATAATTTTGGCTGGACAATGGATGTAAACTATACCTATAATTATTCCAAGCCAGCTTTTGAGGCTTCATCTCACCAAACTTTTGGAATCAGAGGAAAAGTGCAACTTACTAAAAAAACAGAGTTTAATTACAATTTGCCCATCAACCTTAAAACCAGAAATTTTGCTACAACAGGTTATTTTAATATTAAACGAGATTTACATTGTTGGCTAATTACATTGAACTATCTCCCATTCTATGAAAATTTAAACTTTTCCTTTATAATTCAACCTAAAGCATCACTTCTAAGAGATGTTAAATTTGATAGAAATTACAGAGGAAATGGACTATAATTTAAACCTTAGATAAATGGCTGAAATAATTAACACCGAAAATGCTCCTGCCCCTATTGGTCCTTACAATCAATCTGTACGAACAGGAAATTTATTATTTGTTTCTGGACAAGTTCCATTCATACCTGAAACTATGGAATTAATAACCGAATCCGTTGAAGCAGAAACGCACCAAGTAATGAAAAACCTAGAAGCAATTTTAAATGAAGCTGGATTAGGCTTGCCCAACATTGTAAAAGCATCTATTTTTTGTAAAGACTTAAACGACTTTGCACGAATTAATGAAGTTTACGGATCTTATTTTGAAGGCAATCATCCAGCACGAGAATGCGTTGAAGTTGCAAGATTACCAAAAGACGTAAATGTTGAAATTTCAGTTATTGCTGAATTCCAATAATTCTATTTAAAAGCTTTCTTTACAAAATAACTTTTATGAATTTTTATCCGTTATTATTCATAGGCACGCCTATGAATAATAACGGATTATGGCAAATAAAATAACAGATGAATTAATTAATGACACCATTGAATTAGCCAAAGAAATTCAACAACCAAACAAAGACTATGGCTCAAACCCATTTTCTGACCGAATAGCCCCTTTACTTGACGCTCCAGAAAGTAAAAATTTCCTAATAAAACTCATGGATGTTGCTTTTAGAAGTAACAATTTTGACAGAATATCGAATTATATATTCGATCTTTTTAACTCTACAAATGCACATAAAAACGTATTTAGTCCTTCAGAAAGTATTCTAGTTCGTTTGTATAGGATTATAGGGCATAAATTCCCCTCTGTAAGTATTCCTTTAATGCTAAATCAAATCCAAGAGGTGACCAGTCCTGTTATTTTTTTTAACGGTTCTACAAAATTTAAAGAGCATGCTTTAAAACGCAAAAAACATGGTATAACGCTTAATATAAATCCTATTGGAGAAACCCTAATAGGAGAATTTGAAGCCAAAGAAAGAATTAACAAATACATTGAATTTTTACATGATGAGGATGTTAATTATCTGTCCATTAAATTATCTACGATTCATTCCCAAATACATGCCATTTCGTACGATGAAGTAGTCGAGGAATGCGTTCTAAGATTATCCAAATTATATCATGAAATCTTAAAAATAAGAGAGTATACAGGTATTGAAAAATTTATAAATCTGGACATGGAAGAATATCGAGATTTATCCATTACTCTTCAAACCTTTAAGCGCACTTTAAATAAACCAGAATTTAAAACAATTAGGGCAGGAATTGTATTGCAAGCGTATCTCCCTGATACTTTCAAAGAAGCAATAAAACTTAGAGATTGGGCAAAAGAAAGAGTGAAAAACGGAGGCGCGCCTGTAAAAGTTCGAATTGTAAAAGGTGCAAATTTAGAAATGGAAAAAACGGAAGCTTCAATACACGGATGGCCACTTGCAACCTATTCAAACAAACTAGACACAGATGCGAATTATAAAAAGATTTTACTAGAACTCCTCGTACCATCTTCAGCAGCATCATTAAATGTAGGTGTTGCATCACATAATATTTTTGACTTAGCATTTTGTTTGAACCTTACTTTAAAAAACAACCTTCAAAAACATGTAGATTTTGAAATGCTTGAGGGTATGGCAAAATCAACTGCAATTGAAATCAATAAAAAAGGAGTACAATTAATTTTGTATACTCCAATTGTTGGAAAGGAAAATTATTTAAATGCAATTGCTTATTTAGTGAGACGATTGGATGAAGGAACACAAGATGGTAATTTTTTAAAAGAAGGATTCAATCTTGATGTAGACTCTAAGAAATGGATTTTTTTAAAAAATCAATTCTTAGAGTCAATAAAAATGATAAGTTACGTACAAATTGAATCGAATAGAAGACAAAATCGTTTATCGGAGAAGTATGAAATAAAAGATGAATTCGAAAACTGCCCAGATACTGATTGGACAAGTGAATTGAATCGAGAGTGGATTCGAAAAATTCGAAAAAAATGGCTAAACACGCCCAGTATTTCTGTAATTCCTGTTGTTGGAACAAATCACAAAAACAACCGCTCAAAAATTTATCAAAACAACTGGAGAAAACAATTGCCATGGGAATATGAATTGGCTACAAAGGAAGATTTTGAAAATGCAATTCAAGGCACTTCGTCTTGGTGTACTACAACACCACACAAAAGATATACATTACTAAAAGAAGCCGCCAAAAACATTGCAAACAAAAGAGCTGACCTAATAGGAATGGCAGTTACAGAATTGGGGAAACTTCCTGAAGAAGTGGATATTGAAGTATCAGAAGCAATTGATTTTGCAAATTATTACGCCGAATCTATTATTGATTTACAAAGAGAAAAAGTTGAATACAAGTGCTCTGGTATAAACTTGGTTCTTTCACCTTGGAATTTCCCCATTGCGATTCCCATTGGAGGTGTTTTAGCCTCGCTTGCAGCCGGTAAAAGGGTTGTTCTAAAACCTTCTCAAAATGCAGCCGCAACAGCATATTTAATTAGCACTTGTCTTTGGGATGCAGGAATTCCTAAAGAGGCTTTTTATTTCTTACCTAGTCAAGAAAAAACATTGGACAATTTTCTGAGTTCGGGAAATATTTTCGACGCTGTAATTTTAACAGGCGGTAATGAAACCGCTCAGTTTTTATTGCAAAGAAACCCTTATTTAAACTTATATGCCGAAACAGGTGGTAAAAACGCAACCATAGTAACTGCACTAGCCGATAAAGAACAGGCTATTGCAAATGTTATAAATTCTGCTTTTGGAAACAGTGGTCAAAAATGTTCAGCAACTTCATTGCTTATTTTAGAAAAAGAAGTATTTGAAAACAAAGAATTTAAATCACTTTTAAAAGATGCTGCAGAAAGTAAAAAAGTAGGAAGCCCATGGGATTTTGAAACTAAAATCGGACCAATGGCTGTCCCTATAAACGATAGAATTAAGTATGTGCTGAATAATACAAAAGATAAAGATTGGTTATTAAAACCAGAGATAAAAGGAAAACAAATATTATCACCAGGAATTAAATGGGGAATAGCAAAAGGAGATTTTGAATATCACAATGAACTTTTTGGTCCAATTCTTTGTGTAATGAAAGCAGATAATCTAGACTATGCAATTGAACTGGTTAACGGAACAAAATTCGGACTTACAAGTGGAATAGAATCTCTTTCAAAAGAAGAAGTAAACTATTGGAAAAACAAAATGAAGGCTGGTAATCTATACGCCAATAGAAGCACAACAGGGGCAATTGTTCAAAGGCAACCTTTTGGTGGCATAAAAGCCTCTTCATTTGGATTTGGAATGAAAGCGGGAGGACCAAACTATGTCAGACAATTTATAAATTATAAACCAAATGAAATTTCCAATTCAAGAATTAAAAATGATTTCAAGGCTATTTATCAAAACCACTTTAAAAAAGAAATTGACTACTCAAAAATCAGAGGTCAGCATAATATTCTAAGGTATCAAAAAGCAAAAAATGCCATTATTCTAATTGATGAAAAAACCAAAAAAGAGGACCTAGAAATCGTACTTCTTTCATGTAAAGTTGTCAACTTGCCTTTTGTAATATTCTCAACACACGAGAATCATGAATTAAATCACAAAAAAATTAATATAAATGCTCTAAATAACCTTTTAAGAGAAATTGAAGAGGATACAGTACTAAGAAGTTTAATAAAACATCTCCCTGAACCATTTATGAAAGAGTGCCACAAAAAAAACATACATGTTTACAATCGAACTCCTTGCGCTAATGGTAGATTTGAATTATTGAATTATTTTAAAGAGCAAAGTTTATCCATCAACTTCCATAGATACGGGAATTTAATGGGAGAAAAAAACCTATAAACACATATTTATAAGCTGTAAACAGAACTGCAAGTAAAATCTATAATTAAGTTGAACCTCTCTTAATTTTATTCAAGAAAACCAAACAACCAAATTCCTATTAGAATAGAAATTAAACTTCGTATTTGTAAAGCCCTTTACTATATTTACATCATGAAACTAGTAGTTATTGGGGGTGGAAATATGGGCCTTACCTATGCAAAAGGAATCCACCAAGCAGGTTTATTAACCGAAAAAATTTCAATTTTAGAAACAGGAGATGTATTCACTCAACTCGTAAATACAGAACCTGATTTTAATGTGTACGAAAATGCTGAGGACTGCATTAAAAATGCAGATATTCTATTAATAGCGGTGAAACCTTTCCATGCCAAAGATGTGTTTGAATCTATCAAAAATTACACTACTAAAAATCAGGTTGTCATTTCCGTTATGGCTGGAATAAAAATCAGCACTATTGAGAGTGGCCTCGACCTTGAAAAAATAGTTCGTTCAATGCCTAATCTCCCCGCTATGATCGGGAAAGGAATGACGGCATTTACTTCATCCAAAAATCTCTCTAGTGAAGAAGAAAAAATTGTTGTTCAAATTTTGGAGTCAACAGGAGAAGTGATTCAAGTAAAAACTGAGGATGATATTGATAAATCAACAGGATTATCTGGGAGTGGGACAGCATACATACTATACTTTATGGAAGGCCTTATAAATGCCGCAAAAGAGTTTGGATTTTCTGAAGAAGAAGCAAAAAAAATAGTAAGTCAAACTTTTGATGGTGCGGTTGAATTATATCGTAGAAACGATCTTTCAACGTCGGAATGGATTGAAAAGGTTTGTTCAAAAGGCGGTACAACAATTGAAGCAATTAATTCATTTGAAAGCAATAATGTTAAAGACTCCATTAAAAAAGGAGCTTTTGCGGCTTATAAACGAGCTTTAGAGCTTGGGAATTCATAATATATTACGAACTTTAGAATATGATTTTTTCTACGGAAACCAAAAATAGAGCACTAAAAGATTTAGCTAAACTAATTGCCGAAAATAAATCGGAAATTATTGCTCAAAATAAAATTGATTTAGATAATGCAAAAGATATCGACCACACTCTAATCGATCGATTAAAAGTGGATGAAAAAAAGGTAGATGGGATGGTATCAGCAGTTGAAGAAATTATTTCTGATGAAGATCCTCAGGGAAAAGTGCTCCACGAATATGCACATCCAAATGGTATGCTTGTTCAAAATAAGGTAGTCCCTTTTGGAAATATTCTTATTATTTATGAATCTCGTCCAGATGTTACTATTGAAGCCGCAATAACTGCATTTAAAGGAGGGAACAAAATTTTATTAAAAGGAGGAAAAGAATCTAAAAATTCAAATGTTTTTCTGGTAAGCCTTTGGCACAAAGCTCTAGAAAAAAACAATATTCCTACAGATTTTGTTACCTACTTGGACATTAATAGAGAAGAAACACAGAAATTATTAAAAGAAAATACGCATAAATTAGACCTAATAATTCCTCGAGGTGGAGAAGGTTTGATTAATTATATTCGAACCAACACGTCTGTTCCTCTCCTCATTAGTGGACGTGGAAATAACTTTGTATACATAC
>JBJKXR010000034.1:0-26596 GCA_045561495.1 Flavobacteriales bacterium
AACTATCTCAAATACCTTATAGCTTTGACAACTCTCTTCCTACTAAAGAAGTTTTCCCTGAAGGTAAATTGGATGCAGATTTGCAGCAGGTTGATTTGAGAAAAACAAACAGTTGGCGTTTAAAACTTGGAGAAGTTGAAACATTAGAAATGATTGAAGTCCAATTGGTAAATTCAGTGGCTCCATTTGTTCTATGCAGTCGACTATCTAAAATTATGCGGAAAGAAAATACAGGTATGAAACACATCATTAATGTTTCAGCAATGGAAGGTAAATTTCACCGATTTTTTAAAGAAGATCGCCACCCCCATACCAATATGGCAAAAGCGGCCTTAAATATGATGACGCATACCTCTGCACTTGATTTGGCTAAAGATGGAATTTATATGAACGCTGTTGATACGGGTTGGGTTACTGATGAAGACCCTGTAGAATTATCGAAGAATAAAGAGGAAGTACACGATTTTCAGCCCCCTTTAGATATTGTTGATGGTGCTGCTCGAGTTTTGGATCCTTTATTCGATGGTATTAATACAGGTAAGCACTGGTGTGGTAAGTTTTTAAAAGACTATAAACCAATTGATTGGTAATGGCTAAATGGGGGGAATTTTATTTGATTCGTATTGAGTTTTTAGGCTTTCGCTATCACGGATGGCAAAAGCAACCGAACTTCCGAAGTATTCAGGGTATGGTAGACAAAACCTTTGAATTCATATTTCAACATAACGACTTTAAAACTCATGGATGTGGAAGAACCGATGCAAAAGTATCTGCTGATGATTATGCATTTGAATTGTTTCTTTTAAAAGGTTTTAAAATTGAACCTGAAAATTTATTAGTGGAACTCAATAAAAATCTACCTTCAGATATTCGGGCCAAAAGGATAACTGAAGTAAACTCTGAATTTAACATCATTCAAAACTCCTCTGTAAAGGAATATCATTATTATTTCTCAAGTGGCACAAAAAGTCATCCTTTTAATGCGCCCCTAATTCGAGATTTTGGAACTCAACTAAATATTGAGAAAATGAAAGAAGCTGCAGCTTGCTTTTTAGGGAAGCACAACTTTAAAAGATTTGCTAGTAAACCTACTTCAAATTCAGTATTTGAAAGAGATATTTTAAAATCCGAAATTGTATCAAACACGAACATTACAGCCAACTTCACACCAAATCAATCCTACATTTTTAAAGTTAAAAGCAAAGGCTTTTTGAGATATCAAGTCCGATTAATGGTTGGTGCATTAGTAAATGTAGGTAGAGAAGACTGGAGTATAGATGAGTTCCAAGATACGTTAAAGAACCCTAATGGATCACAGGTTAAGCACATTGCCCCTTCCTCTGGATTGGTACTTCACGAAGTTTGTTTTGACCAATATTCTTAATCTTTGGCACTTTGCTCCATAATCATTTTGTTCACCTCAACCTTGGCCTGATTCTCCGTTTGTATGTACAAATAATTTCCTTTTCCAGAAATAGACAATTCCTCAATAAGCTTTTTACCAATTTTGTTTTTCCCATAACCAAGAGCGGAAAAGTACATTCCTTTCGATGCTTTGTTTTTAACAAAATTGTGTAAGCTGTTTTCATTTTTTCCAAGCCCATTAAAACCTCCATCTGTAGCGAGAATAATTTGATTATTTCCTTTGTGTAAATATTGATTTTTTAAAATTTTATACGCTTTTCGAATTGCTTTACCACCAAAGGTGGTTCCTCCTGCTTTTAATTCTTGAATTACTTTAATAATCTCTTTTTTATTCTTTGCCGATGTTGAAGACAATACAACTTGAGGTTCATCAGAATAGGTAATTATAGTTACCTTATCAATTGATCGAAGCATATAGGTAAGTTGTATCATAGATTTTTTTAACAATTCTAAGCGATCCTTACCCCTCATACTTGATGAAACATCTATTAAAAAAACAATATTATTTTCTTCAAATTTAGAAACAGGAAAAATTTTGTTCTCTTCTTCTATTGGAGCCTCTGAAAAAGGAACATATGAAAATGGCGCTCTTTTAATTTCTTCTGTTTTGGTTTGATTCATCGACGGTGAAAGAATATCAACATTTATTTTAGCCAAAAGTTCAACTTTATTTTCTTTTGGGACTAGTGTAATGGTTACTGATTTTCTATGGGGATTAAAATAATGCTGAATATTTTTTGAATAATATCCCTCAGATTCAGTGTAAATAAAAAACAAGCCTAAAAGCGATTTTCGATTTATCAATCCTGCTTTATTCGTGTAAAATTGTTGGAAGCTTTCACCCTTGCTTAATTCTGTTAAAGCTCCCTTTATGGGCTTTCTTGTCAAGGAATCTATTACTTTAATTTCCATATCAAAATTTGGTTTTTGAAAATTAGGATTGGAAAAACTAGGGCACGCTATATCTGAATAGTCATCGAAACTTTTTACTTTTCCTTTAAACTCAAAAAAGAAAGGTTGATTAGAGCCTGAATGGTATATTTTTAATTTTTCTTTAAAACTGCCTTTTACTTTAGGGTTATATATCACCTCAATAAAGGCACTTTTCCCTGGTAACACACCTAAAGGAGGCGTTTTTAATTCGAAATTTCTCGGAACGAATTGTTTTAAAATATAAATGGTTGTATTGGTTGTATTGGTTACAGGAAAAGAATCTACTCGACTCATCCAAAATTCAACTTCACCAAAATTACT
This sequence comes from Flavobacteriales bacterium, assembly GCA_045561495.1. Classification (GTDB taxonomy): domain Bacteria; phylum Bacteroidota; class Bacteroidia; order Flavobacteriales_C. Next base: position 2,680 of record JBJKXR010000034.1, read on the forward strand.
AATGCTTCGATGCAGCATCAATCCATCATGATTGTTCTGAGCATTTACTCCAAATACGCTTACAATTGTAAAAAGAAAGCAATATGCGAATCTCATGTTAGGCTCTGTTTATTGTTCTTTTGTTGTACAACAAACGTGCCTCCTCCAATTCCTCAATAATATTTTCTCTCAATTCCAATAATTTCTTAAAGCTATAGTTCTCTGTTACAATCATCTTTTGATAAAACAACTCAGCCCTGAGCGCAGCAAAAACTCTATTATACCCTAGAGAAAACATACCCAACAAAGGCATTAACACAAACAATCCCGGGATAATGAATATCGTAAAAAACTGAGCGAATAGTATTCCCCATAGTATGTAAGTAATCAAAAATGAAAACGTCCCGATTACAAGCCTTAATGCTCCTGTAAAATCATCTCTTTGGGAAAATTTTTCTGCTAAGACACCTGAAATCCTATAAGGTATGTAATTGAATAGTGTTCCTAGTAAAAATAAGGGCAAACCCGCTATTAGGCCTAGAACATGAGCAGTTATAGAAGGTTTTCCACAAACCAACCTTTTATTAAACTCCGGATATTTTGATTCGATGTCCGTCATTTTTGCAAAGTATTCTTTTAACAACTGCTGCAGTTTATTGCTTAAATCTGGTGCTGAACTTTTAAAGTAATCAATGGCCTTTACTAAGTTGTTTTTTAATTCTAATTTTTCGTTATCGGGTAAATTAGGCGCTTCAAATCGATTAATCATTTCCTCAAAATACAATTTTTGGAGTTGATCAAAAATTTCATCGTTTTCTCTATTCTCAATAAGAAGCATTTCATCTTTTATAGATTGCTCTATATCTCTTGTTAACGTTTTGGCTGTTGCAAAACTATCTTCTTGGCAACGATCTTTATATGCTTCAATAGGTACTGGTTTTCCAAAATTAACCTGCACATCTGTTCTGAAATTCATAGGGTTAGAATACGTTATTCCTACAGGAACAATGGTCAATCCTAATTTGAAATTGTTTTTAGCCTCAGCACCCAACGCTATTCTTGCTGCTCCAGATTTCACCTTTCTTAAACGGTACTCAATTTTACTCGTTCCTTCTGGAAAAATCATCAACGAACGACCATTTTCAAAATGTTCGTAACACGCTCCAAAAACGGCTTCATTTTTATGGGTTAGTTCTGGTGTTTCTTCTTTTCTATACACTGGAATCATGTGTATTTTTTTAAAAAACCAGGCTGAAAATTTATTTTTAAAAGACTCCCCTCTTGCAATATAATATAATGATCTATCTGCATAGGAACCAATAACTATTGGGTCCAAAAATGCTCCAGGATGATTTGCAACAAATAAAACGGGCTTTCCTTTTGGAATGTTATCTCTTCCTGTAATGACTTTATTTTTAAAGTATATTCTTACAGATATTTTTAATAAAAGCTCAAAAAACTTGTATATCATAACAATAATTATAAGTTTATACCCAATGGATATAAATACATTATTACTTTCTAATTACTCTTATTTTTCCCGCACCAGAAATAACATCTTTACTTTCATCTAATAAAACTGATAAAGTAAAATTGTATTGTCCATCTTCAAGGTTTTTTGTGTCTGGAAATGAAAATGGAAATGAATTTTTATCAACGTGAACAACCTCTTCACAAGCATTTACTAATCGAAAGCTTGTTGATAGATAGTCATTCGAATCAAGGTTTGACTGAATCTCAAACGAATCATTTAATCCATCACTATTTGGAGTAATGTACTGACAAATTGAAATAGTAAACGAATCAAGAGTGAATTTATAAAACGTTCGATCCGATTCATCCAATTGATCAAATGCTAAATCTGATGTTGTAACACAATTTCTTTTTGTACAACCTACTACAATTAGTCCAATAAATACTATTTTGAAAATATGCTTCATATTTAAAATAGATTCCAAAATTTTGCGATGGAAATCAAAATCAGTCCCAAAAGTAAGCATCTTATTATCGGTTCTATATTATTTTTTAAGTTATTTAAACGAACTCCAATTAAAGCTCCAATCATTTGTCCGGCACCAAGGGAAATGCCAAAACCCCAATTCACCTGATCAGCAAGTGCATATCCAATTAAGGCAATTAAATTAATTAACAAAATAATAAAAACCTTCAATGGGTTGAGCTCAGTGAACGATTTACCCCAAACAGCATGCAAAACTGCCAACATAAAAATACCTGCTCCAGCTTGGATAAATCCGGCATAAAATCCAATCACACCAAAAATTAAAGGTAAAAACTTTGTTAATAAAGTGGATGATTGAATATATTTCTGAGGTTTAACCAACACCACAAAAAATAATACGCAAAAAATAAAACCAACAATCTTTTCAAATTCATTACCGCCTAAATTACTTGCCGTAAAAACGCCAGCAACTGCGCCAGCAACTGAAAAAAACAGTAACCAAAACTTTCCTTTTAAAGAGAGTTCACCTTGCTTGTAAAACGTATAAGAGCTTGTTGTGCTTTGAAAAAACAAACCAATTCTATTTGTTCCGTTTGCTATTTGTACAGGCAACCCAAAAAAACTAAGCAAGGAAAGTGTTATAATACTACCACTTCCTGCTAAGGTGTTAATTATACCTGCAGAAATTCCCGCTAGTATACAAAGTGATATGTCATTCATTTCAATCACTAAGCAAAAGTAAGCATCTTTATAGCTTACTTGTTTACCATAAAATAATAAGAAAGGACTTTTGGAAGAATTTAAACCTTCTGGAAAATTAAAAAGGCTGGCAAAACCAACCTTTTAAGTATACTTTTCACTACCCATAAACGCAGGTATAGGTTGAATCAACAACTGCTTCAAGTTTAATTTCTTCACCTACTTCAATTACTGCCGCTGGAGTATTTGGAGTACAATTGACTCCATTAATAATCATTTCACCAGATGTGCATTTCATGGTTTCTTTTGGGTCAGCCTTACCAAAATCATAAATTCCTTGCTTAATCAATCCAGCTGTTAGTTGAGTTACTCCTTCGTTTACAAAACCTAAACTTTGAACATTACCTTCAAAATATTCATTCTTTTTAATTTCCATACTGCTTTTTTCAAATTAAGATATTGATTATTTACATTTTAACTCATAAAACATAAATTTCCCCAACTAAAAGAATCCCACTAATTAAAATTTTCAGCAATAAAAAAAGCCCTAATGGGCTTTAGTCGGGATGAGAGGATTCGAACCTCCGATCTCTGGTCCCCCAGACCAGCACTTTAACCGGACTAAGCTACATCCCGATTTTTTTAACATAAAAAAATCGTACACAGGTACGATTTAAGTCATTTAAATTCTTTATTACTAAAACTGATTAACCTTACTATTATCAAGCTTTGTATAAGCTGGGCAAATCTCGTGTGATGACTTACATGAAGTCATAACCCCACTCATGATAATAACGGTTAAAAAAATTCCAAATATTTTCAATAGTTTAATTTGCATCTGTCCAACTTTCAAGGGTACAAAATTACCGTTATTCAACGGAAGTTGTGACAAATATAACAAAAGGTTATTAACAATATGTTGAAAACTAAATCTTAACGCATTGATAACAAGTGCCCTAAACCTTATCCATAAGAGTGGCATACAGGTTCAACACTTGAGGAATCAACTTTTCAGATTCATTATTAATCGTAAAATCTGAATGCTTTTTTCGCTCATTATCAGACCATTGCCTTGCGATAATTGCTTTGATTTCTAGTTCACTTCGATCATCTCTCAAAAGCACTCTTCGTATTCTTTCCTGCTCACTACAAAAAACATTCAATACATAATCGCAAGATTTATCCCCACCAGATTCAAATAGAATAGCGGCCTCTTTAATTACTACGTTGTTTTTTTGATGCTTTTTCCAGGTTTCAAAGGCTTCTGAAACTTTAGGATGTAATAATTGATTTAGCGATTCTAGGGCATCTTCACTTGAAAATATATACTTTGCTAATTTTTGCTTACTCAAAACGCCATTATAAAGAACTTGGTTACCAAACAATTTTTCAACCTCTTTTCGGATATTTGGAGTAAATAAAATGTCTTTTGAAACTTCGTCTGAAGAAAAAACGGGAACACCTAACGTTTTAAATATTCCACAAACTGTAGTTTTCCCGCTACCAATTCCACCCGTTACCCCAAGAACCTTCATCAATCTTTTGATTTAATGATGTATTCTACATTAGCGGGCTCTATCCTTATGTTTTTTATACTCTTTGGATATTCATTCAATACTACATTCAACCTTTTAAAGGACGATTTAACATCTTCAAAACGAACACTTGCAAAAAAATCTTTAGTGTTTATTTTTTTTAAGTCACTTTCAATGCAGGTAAAAGTAACCTTTACTTCATTTGGAAAAAGTTTAAATTCTAAAGAATCTGGAGCGTCTAAAATAGATATTGGAATCATCACATCCGATTCCTTTAGCGCTTCAACTTCCATAAATACATGAACACTGTCCTTATATAATGAGTCGATTCCGTATCGAGTTTTTAATTTATACGATGCATTCAGATCGGCATCTAAAAGTTCTAATTCAGAAAACTCTGTATATACGGTATCAATATTTTTCAAAATTGATTTAGCGCCTCTTACGGTAACTAAACTGGGAGAAAGAACGGGTTGTTTTAGAACAAAATGCTCTCTGGCTTTGTTCACCTTATAACTAAATTTAGCAGCTAACTCTTTTTCTACTTTTTCAGAAAAGATTAATCTGATCGTGTCTGTTTTTGATAGAGATTCACCAGGTTTTAATTTGGAGCCAATTGCTTGTGAAATCTGAATATAATGCTGGTTAGGAATCCATATATAATGTTTTTCATCATTTCGATTGAGTACTTTGGCCTCAGATAAATCAATATTTAAATTTGATGTTCGAAATCCAAAACTTCTGGATATTAATTCAAACCCTTGAGCTTGAATAGTTACTGAAATAGATTTTGGAACACTACTTACTAGAAGTTCATTTTTCGGATAGTTGATGAAGTTTAATTGGACTTGAATGGTATCATTCCTTTCTTCAGAAAACCGAAGTAAACTCCATAGAATCGTAGAAATCCCTAAACAAGCCAGAAATATTTTCCATTGCTTTTTATTCCTTGGGAGTAAACCCTTAAATATGTTTTTAATATTTGCCAATGATGTCGCAAAAAAAGCAAATATTAAATTTATTCTATCTCTAAGGAGTCTGTTTCACTTTCTGGATTGTTTTCCAGTAAGAGTGGATTAGCAATTAACTCAACACTTGTCCTTGCGTTTTGACCCCAAACTGAATTCGGGTATGCTCGATATAATTTTTTGTACGATTGTTTTGCCGAAGCAATATCCCCTATTAAAACCTCTTTCGTTCTTCCAATAAAATACATGGATTGGGGAACAATTGTATGATTAGGGAACGAATCGACTACATAATTTAAATACTCTAATGCTTTCACACTATTCTTAACATTTAAGGATGAAATACCAGCTCGACAAAGTAATTCTGGTAACTCTGGAGAATTGGGAAACTCACCAACTAAAGCATCTACATAATACACTAAGCTATCATTAAGTGGCTTTAATTGATCTTGATTGTAATCCTTAGGATTTTCAAAAATGTTTTTAAACTTCAACCTCACTCCTTCAAAACCTGAGATTAATTCTTGTTCAGAAAGTCCTGATTTTTTTGAGTCTGCTCCTCCACATGAAGTTAATAAGACTATAGTCACAAGTGATAAAAATATCTTTTTCATAATGTACCTTTTGTTATTTAGGAAACCGCATTCGGTAACCTGCTTTTACAATCCCTTTGGAAATATCTGTTAATTTACGCTTAATCATTTGTTTTTTCAAAGGATTTATTTTGTCTGTGAACAAAATTCCGTTGATATGATCATATTCGTGCTGAATTATTCGTGCAGCAAGACCAGAAAATTGCTCAATATGCTCTGAAAAATGTTCATCAAAATATTTGATTTTAACCGTTTCGTTTCTGTTTACATTTTCCCGAATTCCAGGTATGCTTAAACAACCTTCCTTAAATTGCCATTCTTCTCCTGATTCTTCAATAATTTCTGGGTTAATGAACACCTTTTTAAACCCATCAAGTTCCGGTTCATCCTCGGCAAATGGAGAAGCATCAACTAAGAATAATTTAATCGACTCTCCTATTTGGGGGGCTGCAAGTCCAACACCTTCAGCTCTATACATAGTTTCCCACATGTTTTCTATTAAAAGAGAAAGTTCTGTGTCATCTTTTGAAACATCTTCTCCCTTTTTTCTTAAAACTGGATCTCCAAACGCTACAATTGGTAAAATCATGCTACAAAAGTATTCATTTTTCGTATTCTGTAAAATTTTAAAACCCTTTAGCTTTTCTATCTAGATAAGATTGGAGTATAATTGAGGCGCTGACTTTATCTAAATTCCCCTTTTCTTGCCGCTTACTTTTTTTAACTCCCCCCATTATCATTGATTGAGATGCCATTTTACTGGTAAACCTCTCATCCTCTAAAATAATTTCAATGGGATCAATTTTTTTTCTTAAATGCTTTATAAATTGCTCAACCAATTTTGTTGAATGAGTATCAGTAGAGTTGAGATTTTTCGGCATTCCTACAACAACAGCTTCTACGTCATGTTTTTTACAATATTCGAGTATGTAATTTAAAATATCTTTAGTATGAATGGTAGTTAAAGGGCTTGCAATAATTTGCAAATCGTCTGTTTCGGCAATTCCTACTCGTTTTGTTCCATAATCTAACCCTAATAATCTTCCCATATCCATTAATGATATCTAAAAAAACATACTGCAGTATCCGTTAGAATGATGCTGAACAACTAAAATATACATCTTTATAAATCAATAAAAACTCCAGAAATTGTGATGCGATTTGTTGACGTTAAAGAATCAAATGTAAACTTGCTTTGCTCCTCAATAAATTCTCCATCAATGAATACTTTTAATGTAACATCAACAGTGCTATCCGAATGTTCTACTTCAAATTTATACTCTAATTCAGATCCATATATATCATGACTAATGTCAACGGGTAGTTTTACTTGCTCATTTGATTTCCAGTTTAAACCTGGTCCCATGATAACATGAATATCGTCAACATAGTCTGCTGTGCCCTCAATTGTGTAATTAAAAACATGGCGCTCGTCAAGATTTGTACATCCCAACAGTGTAAGACTTATGAATAATATAAAAATGCTTCTCATCATATTGAAGCTAAAATAATAAAATTGAGCCAATAGAAGTTGTGCTTTCTCAAATAAAAAAAAGATATTTAACAATTTAACATTTTTATAAAGCACTGTTTTACAGGTAAATAAAACAAGTAATCTAATTCAACAAGTATTTACATGAAAAAAAACTGGACATAGCGACTAAAAAGCGGTATCTTTGTGCGTCACAAAATCGCGTTATTATATAGTCTATGAGACAGCTGAAAATTACCCAGTCGATCACTAAGAGAGACAGCATTACTTTAGACAAGTATTTACAAGAAATCGGTAAAGAAGATTTAATCACAGCTGAAGAAGAGGTGGAGTTAGCAAAAAAAATCAAGGCAGGCGATCAAATCGCCCTTGAAAGACTAACAAAAGCCAACTTAAGATTCGTTGTTTCCGTTGCAAAACAGTACCAAGGCCAAGGACTTACACTTCCTGATTTAATCAATGAAGGTAACCTAGGATTAATTAAAGCAGCAAAACGTTTTGACGAAACAAGAGGTTTTAAGTTTATTTCTTATGCAGTATGGTGGATTAGACAATCGATTATTCAGGCCATTTCTGAACAATCAAGAATGGTTAGGCTCCCACTTAATAAGATTGGAGCAATTAGTAAGATTAACAAAGGTACCTCTCAATTGGAACAACAATTAGAAAGAGAGCCTAATGCAAAAGAAATTTCTGAATTTTTAGACATCTCTGAAAATGAGGTTGCCAATGTAATGACCATGAACAGTCGTCACGTTTCTGTTGATGCTCCTTTCGCTGAAGGTGAGGATCATGGATTGCTTGATGTTATGGTGAATAGTGATTCTCCAAATGCTGATAATGGTTTGTTAAAAGAGTCTTTGAATAGAGAAATCAAAAGATCTCTAGCTACACTTACTGAAAGAGAAGCTGAAGTTTTGAAATTATTCTATGGAATCGATGGAAATAGAGAAATTTCATTGGAAGAAATTGGTTCTAAATTTGATTTGACTCGTGAACGAGTTCGTCAAATTAAAGAAAAAGCTATCAAACGTTTAAAGCATAATTCAAGAAGTAAACTACTAAGGGCTTATTTGGGTTAAGATTTTAATCGAAACTTTTTATAAAGCCACTCAGTTGAGTGGCTTTTTTTATTTTTAGACTATGAATTTTGAGTTGGTATCGGAATTTCAGCCTACAGGAGATCAACCTAAGGCCATTTCTGAAATTGTTAATGGATTTCAATCAGGTATTCATGCACAAACACTACAAGGTGTAACTGGATCAGGAAAAACATTTACAATGGCGAATGTTATTAATAAACTCCAACGCCCTGCACTAATTCTTTCCCATAACAAAACACTGGCTGCTCAACTTTATGGAGAATTTAAAAAATTTTTCCCAAACAATGCAGTGGAATATTTTGTTTCCTATTACGACTACTATCAACCGGAAGCATTTTTACCGGTTACAGGAACCTATATTGAAAAAGATTTATCCATTAACGACGAAATTGAGAAGTTACGTTTATCGGCAACCACAGCATTATTATCAGGAAGAAGTGATGTAATTGTTGTGTCATCTGTTTCCTGTATATATGGAATGGGTAATCCAACTGATTTTTATGATAATTCCGTAAGTTTAAAAATTGGGACAAACATTACCAGAACTCAATTTTTAAAACACCTGGTTACCGCTCTTTATTCTAGAAATGATATTGAGTTTGAACGCGGTAATTTTAGGGTTAAAGGAGATACAGTTGATGTATATGCGGGCTATTTAGACTTTGCTTATCGAATTTCATTTTGGGGTGATGAAATCGAATCCATTGAACACATTGATCCTCAAACAAATCATTCATTCAAAGAGGTTGATGAGATTAAAATTTATCCTGCTAACCTTTTTGTAACGAACCCATCAAGTTTGCAAAATGCAATCGAAAATATTCAAGAAGATTTAATTAAACAGGTTGAATTTTTTAAGTCTGAAGGAAAAGAAGTTGAAGCAAAAAGATTATTGGAAAGGACTGAATATGATTTAGAAATGATGCGTGAACTGGGCTACTGTTCGGGTATAGAAAACTATTCAAGGTATCTAGACGGTAGAGCTCCTGGTACTCGACCCTACTGTTTACTGGACTATTTCCCAGAGGACTATATCATGATGATTGATGAAAGTCATGTTACACGCCCACAAATAAAAGCAATGTATGGCGGAGATCGCTCACGTAAAATAAACTTGGTTGATTATGGATTTAGGCTACCTGCTGCTTTGGACAACCGACCATTGCAATACGATGAATTTGAAGCACTGCAAAACCAAACTCTATATGTTTCTGCCACGCCAGCGGATTATGAGCTAGAGGCTTCTGAAGGAGTTGTTGTTGAGCAAATAATTCGTCCTACAGGGTTGTTGGATCCTATTATTGAAGTGCGCCCTACAAAAAATCAAATTGATAATTTATTAGAAGAAATCGATAACCGCGTACAGAAAAATGAAAGAGTACTGTGCACTACTCTAACCAAGAGAATGGCTGAAGAGTTGTCAAAATTTATTGTAAACTTAGATATAAAATGTAGGTATATCCATTCAGAAATAGACACCCTTGAACGGGTTGAGATTTTAAGATCGCTTCGTTTAGGTGAAATTGATGTATTGGTGGGAGTTAACTTATTAAGAGAAGGGTTGGATTTACCAGAAGTATCCTTGGTGGCCATTCTTGATGCCGATAAAGAAGGATTTTTGCGATCAGAAAAATCACTAACACAAACAGCAGGAAGGGCAGCGAGAAATATTGATGGTTTAGTGATCATGTATGGTGATAAAATCACTAACTCCATGAAAAAAACTATAGACGAAACCAATCGGCGTAGGAAAATTCAAATGGCTTACAATAAAGAGCATGGATTATCTCCTAAATCTTTAGCCAAATCAAAAGAAGAGATTCTAAAACAAACCTCAGTAGTCGACTCAGTTCGAGGAAGAACTCCAAAAAACTATATCAATTCTGACGTAGAAAAAGGATTGGCGGCAGATCCAGTTATTCAATATATGTCGAATACGCAATTGGAAAAAGCCATTAAACAAGCTAAGTCAAAAATGCAAAAAGCCGCCAAAGAGTTAGATTTCATATCTGCGGCCCAATACCGTGATGAAATGCAGGCCCTGGAAAAAAGATTGAAAAAAAGTTAGGCATCGAGTATGCTGTTAAGAAAATCAACTGCGGAATTTACCCTCCAAATCTTGAACAATTAAGTCTAATCGAACAGTTGTAAAATTTACTTTTTCTGCTATACTCAAAGCATCAATATCTTCATTTTTAGATTCACTTTCCAATTCTCTGATAATTGTTTTTAAATCCACCATATCAAACATATCAATGGTTGGTTTCATCTTGTGTGCTAGTCTACCCACTCGATAGAAATCATTCTGCTCTAATAATTCTTTCATTTGTTTAATTTGAGCGGGTGTTTCTTCAAGAAAAACTTGTATCATTTTATCCAAAAACTCACTATTCCCAGCACTTATTTTTTTTATCTGTTCTAACGAGTAATAGGATTCCAATTCCACGTGTTTTTCCTGAACTTTTTCTGTATCCTGATGTTCAATTTTTTCTTCCTCTAACTCATTGTTCTTCAGAGGAATTTCTTTCGCTAAGGTTGAGTCTAAATCCAATACTCTTTTCAACTCGTTAAACAAATCTTTTGGCTCAAAAGGCTTGCTTATAAAACCATTCATTCCGGCCTTTTTAACCCTTCTTTTATCCTCAGGAAAGGCATTTGCAGTTAGGGCAATTATAGGCAATTCAAGCTTTAAGTCCTTTCTTATCATTTTTGTAGCCTCATACCCATCAACCTCAGGCATTTGCAAATCCATAAAAACAGCATTGTATTCTGAGTTTTCCTTTAAAGCGTCCACCGCTTCCTGGCCATTGGTAACCGTTTTAAAACTAAAATTATACTTCTCCAACACACCCGTTATATATACTAAATTGATGGGGTTATCCTCCGCAATTAAAATCTTCAACTCTTCTTCATCAAACGTCGCAATTTCTTTGTTTTCACTTTTCGCAAGATTCTCTTCACTTCCAATTTCAATTGGAATTTTAAATCCAAAATTACTTCCTTTACCCAATTCACTTGAAAAAGAAATCTCACCTCCTTGCATATTAACAATTTTCTCACAAATAAAAAGTCCCAAACCTGTTCCTCCAAATTTTCGAGTAACGTCATCATTTACTTGATTAAAACTCTCGAATAATTTCCATTGTTTTTCTTTTTCGATACCAATTCCAGTATCCACAATATCTACCTCTAGCCAAGTTGAATTTTTCACCTCATTAATTTTCACCTTTAGTACAACTTCACCTTCCATTGTGAATTTTAATGCGTTGCTCACAAAGTTCAAAACCACTTGATTAATCCTCAATAGGTCACTTATAATAACTGTATTGAGTGTTTCTTTGTCTATGTCTATTTTAAACCCGACCCCTTTTTCTTCGAATTTAAAGTCAAATGTTCTCAAGGCTGCTGCCGATATTTCCTTTACTCGAAAATGAAATTTTTCAAACGTTAACTTTCCCGCTTCTATTTTTGAAAAGTCAAGAATATCGTTGATAATTTGAAGTAGACTTTTTGCAGAAAATTTAATATTCGAGAGATAGCCTTTTTCTTTCTCCTCTAATTTTTCTTTCTCAATGAGATTTTCCATTCCTATAATCGCATTTAAGGGAGTTCTTATCTCATGACTCATGGTGGCAAAAAAGTTCTCTTTGGATTTTAAGGATTCAAGTGCCTTTACTTTTTCTTGTTCAATATTAATTTTAAGCTTTTTGTTTTCAGTAACATCTCTTCCAGAAACTTGATAGCCAAATTCTGAATTCCCTTCAAGTTTAATGGGTACGAAAATCATCTCCATCCATAAGTCCCCTCTTTTACCGAGGTTTAAATCAACCTCTAAAACACTCTTTTGAGGCGTCGTATCCAATAACCTCTGTAAATCCTCCTGATGAGGATTAGAAACCATTGAAACAATTGATTCACCTATAATATCTTCTTCAAAACATTCTCTTAAAATCTTATTGGCATATGTGATGATCCCTTTTTTATTAATTAGAAAAATAAAATCTTTGGAAACATCCAGTATTTCCCGATACTTTTCCTCTGAAACCTGAGTTTCAAGCAGTGCTTGCTGTTTTTTATGCAATCTTCCTGTTAACCATAACATAACTACTAAAAACAACAATACGGGGAGCAGAATAAGACTTGCACTTTTTAACCCTTCCACTCTAATATCAGCAACAAAACTATCATAAGAAATATCGGCTTGAATGGCTCCTACAGGCTCTCCTTTGGAATTAAAAATTGGTGAAAAATAACTAATCCACTGTTCGTTTTTATTTTTGTAATTTTTCAATCTCCCTCCATTATGTATAAAAAACAAAAGGTCCTGAGGGAAATCCTTCCATTCATGTCGGAAATATGGGGTTTCTGCGCTTGTAACTCCAAACTTAACACTCAATTGACCTTGTGAACTTGTATCAACTACCCAAGTATATATATCTGTTGGTAAACCATTATAATCTTTTGTATACGCCAGAATATCATGAAGTTTAGTGTAGTATTCATCATCGGAATTAGCAGCAATATCATTTTTATTAGGGTGCTTCACCATCAATTCTTGATATTGATCGCCATCAATAAAAAATGATAAATTCCTTGTGATATTCTCCATTTTGGAAAATGCAGATTCTTCAGCAATCTCCAATCTTTTATAAAAGCTAGATGTTAAATAGTAAATAGAAAAAACTAAATAGAAACCTGTACCTAAAAGCACAAGATTAGAGAAAAATTTACTCGAGAAACTACTCTTAATCATATGTAGTTTACTCATTTTTTTTACAGATGTTTACAAAACAAGTAAATTTTACTTATTTGAAAGCAAATTTAGTAAGCATATAGTTTATCTTTTTTAGCGAAAAAAATGAACTCTAATCAATATAAAAGATAGGATACTATCGAATACTGGATACAAAAGTACGAATAGAATCTGCCAAATCCCCACTACCCTTTAAAGCGTTTATAAACGCACTACCTATTATAGCTCCTTTAGCATATTTAGTGGCTGTTTGATAAGAATTCGAATCTTTTATATTAAAACCGATTAATGTTGGTGATTTCAACGTCATATTTTGAACACGTTCAAAATACTCGGTAGTTCCATCAATTCCATCTTTTTTTCCTGTTGTTGATGAACTGGATACCAAATAAAGAAATCCGTTACTCAAATCATCTAACGTATGAATTCTTTCTGGTGCGGTTTCAGGTGTAACTAAAAACACATTTGCCAAATCATACGATTCAAAAAGTTCTTTGTACTCTTCCTCGTATTCATACAAAGGCAAATCAGGAAGTATCACCCCGTCAATACCCACCTCCTGACAGCTTTCACAAAACTCTGAATACCCATACTGCATAACTGGATTTAAATATCCCATCAATAAGATTGGTATAGATACATGCTCTCTTAATTCTTTCAATTGCTCAAAAAGAAGCTTTAGCGTCATACCATTAGCAATAGCAACTTCACTCGCTTCCTGAATAACTGGGCCATCTGCCATAGGGTCTGAAAATGGTATTCCCAATTCCACCATGTCAACACCATTCGCTTCCAATTCTTTTAATACTTCTATGGTATCATTCAATTTCGGATAGCCCGCCGTTATAAATATGGATAATAAACCGTCTTTTTTCTTATCAAATGCTTCTTTTATTCTTTTCATAGCTCTGCGTATTAATTACATATACTGCATCAAAGTACTTAAATCTTTATCGCCTCTTCCGGAAAGGTTAATTACAACAACATCCTCTTTATTTAACTCTATATTTTTCAATACGGCAAAAGCGTGCGCTGTTTCCAAAGCTGGAATTATTCCCTCTAATCTGGAAACTTCAAAACACGCCTTTAAGGCATCTTCATCCGTCACATACTCAAATTTACCTCTTCCTGAATCAAACAAATGAGCATGCATAGGTCCTATCCCAGGATAATCCAATCCTGCAGAAATCGAATATGGTTCTACTACCTGACCATCTTCCGTTTGCATCAAAAGAGTTTTAGCGGCATGTAAAACACCTGGTTTTCCCTTTTTGGTGGTAGCAGCAGTTTTACCCGACTCTAAACCAAGTCCGGCAGGTTCAGCTGCTATTAACTCTACTTTTTCATTGTCTAAAAAATGATAAAATGCTCCAGCAGCGTTACTACCTCCACCAACACAAGCGATAACCTTATCGGGATAATCTCTTCCTTCATGTTCCATCAACTGCCATTTTATTTCCTCTGATATTACGCTTTGAAAACGTGCTACCATATCTGGATATGGATGAGGACCAACAACAGAACCAATGATGTAATGTGTGTCAGTTGGATTATTAATCCAGTCGCGGATGGCTTCATTTGTAGCGTCTTTTAACGTTTTGCTACCTGATTCGGCAGCGACTACTTTTGCTCCTAACAATTGCATTCGCTTTACATTGGGTTGCTGACGTTCAATATCTACGGCTCCCATGTATACGATACATTCCATTCCCATCAGTGCGCATACCGTTGCCGTTGCAACTCCGTGCTGCCCGGCTCCTGTTTCAGCAATAATTCTTTTTTTACCCAAACGCTGTGCTAACAATATTTGACCAATTGTATTGTTTATTTTATGAGCTCCGGTATGATTTAAATCCTCGCGCTTTAAATATATTTTGGCACCGTATTTTGCAGACAATCGCTTAGCAAGATACAATGGAGATGGCCTTCCTACGTAATGCTTTAGTAAGTAATCAAACTCCTTTTTAAATTCTGGGTCATCTGCTATTTCTATATAGCTTTGTCTTAATTCTTCAACATTAGGGTAAAGCATTTCAGGGATGTAAGCCCCTCCAAACTGTCCATAATATCCTTTTTCATCAACGTTGTAACTCATTATTTGAATTCTTCAATTAATTAACTTCTTAATTCCTTTACAAATTTCTCCAATTTCACCGGGTCTTTTATACCGGGAATAATCTCAAAACGACTATTTAAATCTAATCCGATTAACTTTTCCAATTGCAGAGCTTTTATATCTTCAGTGTCTTCAAGATCAATTCCCCCCGCTAAAAAATATTTCTTGGGTATTTTTTTATCTATTTCGAAAAGTAATCCCCAGTCAAACTTTTTACCTGCTCCTCCATAATTTTTAGTTTCAGTATCCAATAAAAACATATCAGCATCTGGATAATTACTAAGTTGAGAAAAGTCAAAATCATCTCCTATTGATAACACTTTCCAAACCTGAACACCGAACTCTTTGACAGCTTTACAAAAGTCATTGGATTCTCCTCCATGCAATTGAACTACTGCTAAACCGTGCTGATTAATTTTTTCTTTAATCGTAGTAAGCGATTCTTTTACAAAAACACCAACCTTAGTGACGGGGGTTTGAATTATTACTTCAATGTCTCTTGGTGATTTTTCAAAGAAAATATTACCAATAAAATCCAAACCAAGTCCAGCTAGTTCATCAACATTTTGTTGATGTTTCATCCCACACACCTTTATTTTCAAATATTTACCGTCCACTTAATTGTTCTATAAAATCCTGACATGCCTGACCAGGATTTGCTGTTTTCATAAAATTCTCTCCGATTAAAAACCCACTATAACCATACGTTTTTAACTCCTGAATAGCTTCAATATTTGATATCCCACTTTCAGAAATCTTCACAAATTCATCGGGAATTTTATTGGCTAACTTTTTTGAAACATCCGTGCTTACTTCAAATGTTTTTAAATTACGGTTATTTACACCAACTGCATCGCAGTATTCATTGATATAATCTAACTCTTTATCATCGTGAATTTCCAGCAAAACATTTAACCCTATACCTTTCGCTACTTTAGCAAGTGTTTTTGTTTCTGCAATGGATAAACTAGCCGCAATAAGTAAAATAATATCAGCACCAATTGATTTTGCTTCAAACACCTGATATTCATCCAGCATAAAATCTTTTCGAAGAATCGGAAGATCAACAGCAGCTCTAGCTTCTTTTAAATCATCAAAAGTTCCTCCAAAATAATCTTTATCCGTTAAACAACTCATTGCTGAAACACCTGCAGAGTGATAGCCTTTAGCTACATCTGACGGAGTAACACTCCCGTTAATAATTCCTTTTGAGGGAGATTTCCGTTTAAATTCAGCGATTATTCCAGACTTAGTTAAAATAGCCTCTTTAAGAGAAGGGCACTTTCTTTCAAACAAAACTGAAGCCTCTAGATCACTCATCGAAACTGAACTTTTAGCCACTTCTATTTCCTTGCGTTTATTGGCATTTATTTGATCAAGTATAGTCATATTCACTCTTTTTTAATTCGGCAATTTGAATTACTTAATTAATTTATCTAAAACTTCTATTCCTCTTCCTTCATTTATAATATCCAGTGCTTCTTCTACTCCCTGGCGAACTTTAACATCCTTAGCTATAGAAATAGCCACTCCAGCATTAGCAGCAATCACCTCACTTTGAGCTTTTGTCCCTTTACCAGAAAGAACATTCGTTAAAACTTCTGCTGCATAATTCACTGTTTCGCCTCCTCCAATATCTTTTGCTTCTAATTTGTTTAATCCAATATCTGATGGAGATAACTTTTCAATACCCTTGTGACTATACATATGAAAGTCGCTTGTTAAGGATATTTCATCGTAAACATCCTCAGAATGTAAAATAGCGTAACGTTCAAGATTATTCTTTAAAACATGGTCGTATAAGGGCAAAATTGACGGATCATAAACACCTGTTAATTGAAAGTTCGGTTTGGACGGATTCACGAGGGGGCCAATCATATTGAAAAATGTTTTTAATCCCAACTCTTTTCTAACCGGACCAACAAATCGCATTGCAGGGTGAAAAAGAGGAGCGTGGAAAAAAGTTATACCAACGTTTTCAATTTCTGATTTTAAAGATGCTTCGTCTCCTTTAAATGTGTATCCCAAATGCTCAATTACATTTGAAGATCCTACTCCTGAAGATACGCCGTAGTTTCCGTGCTTGGCTACTTTAATTCCTACTGCAGCGACGACAAATGATGATGTTGTAGAAATATTAAACGTATTCTTGCCGTCTCCTCCCGTTCCACACATATCAATAGTTTGCAAATTACCCAGGTCAATTGGTTTGCATAGCTCAAGCATAGCCGATCGAAACCCTTCTAATTCCTCACCTTCAATACCTCTCATCATAAATACAGTCAGGAAGGAAGAGATAATCGAATTATTAGAATTGCCTTTTCCGATATCCAATAGTGTTTGTTTTGCTTCATCAAAACTTAAACGCTTTCCTTTAAATAATTCTTGAAGTAATGCTTTCATTTTAATACTTTAATTAATCAATTCGAATGAACTAGTTTTTCAACCAATTCTCAATAATTTTAAGTCCATGCTCAGTAAGCACAGATTCAGGATGATATTGCACTCCAACAACATCTAATGTATTGTGACGCATACTCATTACATTTCCATTTTCATCAACACCAGTCAATTTAAATGCGTCTCCTAAAGTGTCTTTTTTCACTTGCCATGAATGATATCTGCCAACTTCAAACTCATTTGGAATTCCTGTGTATATAACATCGTGTTCAATAACTTTAATTGTATTGCCAACACCATGGAGCACTTCATCCATATTTTCCAATTCAATACCAAAAGCTTCCGCTATAGCCTGATGGCCTAAACAAACACCCAAAATACTTTTTGATTCAGCGTAATGTTTAATCAAATCAATCATAATACCCGCCTCTTCTGGAATTCCTGGTCCAGGTGACAATACTATTTTATCGTATTTAGCGATCTCTTCAAGCGATATTTTATCATTTCGATAAACATCTACATCTTCATAACCCAATTGCTTGATGTAATGCACTAGGTTGTACACAAAGGAATCATAATTATCTAGTACTAATATTTTCATTTTAACTTTTTTCGTTTTTCTATTTATTGTTTTAAATACTAAAGCAAAATATGATTTATAGCTGTTCTGCTAATTCAATTGCCTTATGCAGTGCAGCCAATTTATTAAATACTTCTTGCCGTTCACTTTCATCGTCTGATTTCATCACAATACCCGCTCCTGCTTGGTAAAACAATTTATTGTTTTTACTTAAAAATGATCGGATGATAATCGCATGGTTAAAATCGCCATTAAATCCTAAAAAACCGATACAGCCGCCATAAATTCCTCTCTGATTTTTTTCATATCGATTAATTAATTGAAGTGCCATATGTTTTGGTGCTCCTGATAAAGTTCCAGCAGGAAATGTATCTGCAACTAAGCGAATGGAGTTTTTATTAGGTAATAAAGTACCTGTTACTTTAGAAACCAAATGTATCACATGTGAATAAAACTGAATCTCACGATATGCCTCAACGGAAACTCCACTGGAGTCTCTACTCAAATCATTTCTCGCTAAATCAACCAACATGACATGCTCTGCATTCTCCTTTGGATCATCCAATAATTTCTGAGCCAATTTTGCATCCTTTTCATCATCTCCGGTTCTTCTGAATGTACCCGCAATTGGATAAATGGATGCCTTCCTGTTTTTTATTACAATTTGAGCCTCCGGAGAGGATCCGAAAATCTTAAATTTCCCAAAATCAAAATAAAACAAATAAGGAGATGGGTTAATTGATCGAAGTGCCCTGTATAATGTGAAATCATCGCCTTTGAAATTCTGTGAAAATTCTCTTGAGAGTACCAACTGAAAAACATCACCACGCTTACAATGTGTTTTGGCATCCCGAACCATTTTAAGAAACTCCTCATTCGTGCAATTGCTTACCTCCTCTCCCTCTTTTTTAAAAATCTCTTGAGTTGCATTTGGAGATTTAACAAGTTCCTCTAACTTTTCTAACGATTCTGGACCACTACCTGTACCTATTTCACTTCTATGTTCAAATAGGTATAATTCATTTTTAAAATGATTAATAGAAATGATATTTTGAAAGACCATATAGTGCATGTCAGGCACTTTCTTATCCTCTTTTTCATGGTAATCAAAAGCAATATCCTCAAAATGTTGAACCCCTTCAAAACTTGTAAATCCAAACAATCCATTGGTGACAAAATCAAACCCTAACTCCTCACTTTCAAAAAGTCCGGCAAATACATTCAGTTCTTCAACCACATCATTTTCAGCAGCCGATTTTGTTTCAAAATCACCGTTCGGATATACAATAAATATTTTTTCGTCCTCTACTTTGAATGAAGCCACTGGATTAAAACAAATGAACGAGTAACTATCTTCATTTCCGTGATAATCTGAACTTTCAAGCAAAAAACTCTTCTTATATTTATTTCTAATGTTTAAATAGATACTCACTGGAGTAATGGTGTCTGCCAGCATTTTCTTGTATCTAGTATTTATTTTAATTTTTTCCATTTAAGTTGTATTTGTTGTTAGTTTAGAACTAACGAATATGACAATCAAAAAAAAAGCTTGCAGTGATCTGCAAGCTTTTATATCGTATTATAACACTATCCAGTTCACTGTCTTTTTTAAAGAGAGTGCCACCACCAAGAGTTATTTTTTATAATCATCACACAGCAAATATAAAGAGTACAAACAAGTTTTCCAAAGTGCTTTTAGCTTTAATCTTATTATTTGCGTTTGAATGTTTAACTTAGGTATATGTTTAATCCATTAAAAACATCGATTAAATCAAAGATAATTTTACTCTTTTCACTCCTTTGGAGTACGTTCATTTCATCTCAAAACATCTACGACACCGCTCTTGTTGATACTGTTTCGATAAACTACAAAAAAGAGTTTGATGTTAAAGATTTTATTAAAATGACTAAAGCTGACACTAGTTTTTATCGGGCATTTAAAAATCTAAGAATGTATCCGCACATTTCTAATAATGCAATTGAAATTTTCGATAAAGAGTGGAGCGAAGTAGGAAAAATTAATCGATCTGCCAATCACTTTAGTAATGGTTCTCTCGCTTGGGTTACAATAACAAATGAAGAAACAAATGGAAAAGTTTACAAAAAAGATGGAAGTCATAAATACTTTACCGCTGAAATGTATGATAAAGTTTTTTTTAAAAAAGGTAAATTTCAAGTGAATAACATTGTACAAGGTGCCTATTCTCAAGAAAAAATGAAAGGCTTGTCCACAAAAGACAAATACTACGAAAAACTTAAAACATTTATGTTTTCTCCTGGAACAAAAGTAAAAGGTGTACCATTTATCGGAAAAAAGCTTGACATTTTCAGTGAGAAAATGACCAAATATTACGATTTTACAATTGAAAAAACATTTTTTAGGGATACCATTCCTTGTTATAAATTTTCCTGTAAAAAAAAACTTGACGTTCCTGATAAAAAAGTTACCATAACAAGACTAGTCACTTTTTACGATAGAAGAACTATGAATATCATTGCAAGAACATATGCTTTAAAAGACATTACACCAATGTTCTCATTTGATATGAAAATGTTTATTGAGCTCAACTATAATTTTGGTGAATACCTACCTGTAAAAATTAAATACAATGGTGAATGGGATGTTCCATTTAAAAAAAGCGAACAAATAAAATTTGAAATGAATTGTTTTCAGTACAAGAATTTAACCAATTAATTTAAATCAAGTTCTACTGCTCTCATTTGTGTCCAAATTTCTGCTTTATTGTCACAATCTCCATCTCCAAAATTAAGTATTTGATGAAGTCCCCAATCCGATTTCAATTCTAGTTCACCCGATTGAAAATAACGGCAATCAAATTCTGATATCAGAGGATCAATAGTTTCTACCTTGTAAGCCCTTCCATTTCGATTTACCGCGTCAACTTGGGTTTCATAAATCATTTCTCGATGAAAAAAATCAAGTATAATTAAGGTGTTGCTATTCCAAGTAAAGTACTTGCTTGCGTTTAAACATATTTTACCATCAATAACCTTCTTGCTATATTCATATCGATAATCTTCATTAAAACCCATGTTGTTTACCACAATTGTACCCTCCACTTTTTTACCATTTAAAAAAAATCCTTTAGGGATAATTGTCATACGAGTACCAACTTCATTCAAATTCCCTGTTAAATAAACTTTTAGTTTACCAAACTTTTCATGGCCCCTAGATGTGCAACTGGTGTCATTAAAAATAATTTCTACGTAGGATACGAAAACATTATTTGAATCGAAATAATATGAAATTATAGCGCAAGAATCATGTTTATTAATTTCTTCTGCGTCTTCCAGCTCTATTTCTTCAATTGATTCAATATATTGAACTTCATTTCTAGAAATTTGATAAATTTCAGCATAAAGCATATTGGCCATAGATGTTTCTTCAGAAAACTCAGTTTCAATTTGACCCTCATCGAAGCTACTCTCTTCTTTTTGGCAGGAAAAAACAAAAAGTAGAGCTGTAAACGTTGAAAAAAATAAAAACCGTTTAATCATGCAGTAAATATAACGAAATGAATACTACTTGGTTGCCAAGTAATAAGAAGTGAGAAAATGATGAATACCTAAAAAAGGGTATTTGAAAACGATGAGTTAGCATTTAGTTTTGAACCCATAAAACTATTACTTATGAAAAAATTAACACTCCCAATTATGGCAGTCGCTGTGCTAACAGGATGTGTCAAAGAAGAAGAAACGTCTTACACGGTTCCAATAACGTACAACTTCGAAAACGTTTCGTATAGTGGACAAACCGATCGTTTGGATATGTTAGAAGCATTAACTTCTTACATCAAAACTGGTCATAAAGTAGATTCAACACTTGATGCTCAAAAGATGAATGACATGTATGCAAATGAAAACAGTCCTTTTGAAGGAGAAATTGGTTCTTCTGGAAAGGATTTAAAGAGTAAAACATATGAGGCCGAACAAGCGAATGTTGTATCATTGTTTGACTCTATTGCAAAATATTCAGGTCAAACTGGTGGTGCAAATGGTCAAGCTGGTTTAGTAACAGGTGCAGGTAGAACAGTTTTAGTTGATGCAACTGGAAAAGAATATGCTCAATTAATCGACAAAGGATTAATGGGATCATGTTTTTACTATCAAGGTACTTCAAAGTACTTATCAGATGATAAAATTGGAGATGCTGTAGATAACCAAACTGTTGAAGCAGGAAAAGGTACTGCAAAAGAGCACCATTTTGACGAAGCATTCGGATACTTTGGTGTGCCTATCGATTTCCCTTCAAATACTGAAGGAATCAGATTCTGGGGTAAATACTGTAAAGGAAGAGATGATTTAGCTGGAACAAATGCAATCATAGACGCATTCTTAAAAGGTAGAGCTGCAATTTCTGCTAAAGATAAAGAAGGTCAAGATAAAGCGGTCTCTGATATCAAAGAGTTATGGGAAAAAACTGCTGCTGCAACTGCTATTCACTACTTAAATGATGGTATTGAAAAGTTCGCAGATGATGCTGATAGACTACATGTTCTTTCTGAAGCATATGCTTTCACAAAAGCATTAGGATATAATATTGATGGAGCATTAGCTACTAATTACAACGAAGTGCTTACGGCTCTTGGTGACAATTACTGGGACGTAACTGTTAATGATATTACTGCTGCTAGAGATTTATTAGCAATGAAAGCTGGTTTAGAATCAGTAAAAACAGAACTTTAATTTCAGATATAAAAATGAAATTAAAAAGTTTAATTACAATCACAAGCGCAGCTTCACTTATGTGGAGCTGCGTTAATGATTCTGGAAATGAGAACGTTGATGATTTTGACATCACGGAAATATTGGCAAATGCTGCCGATAACATAATTTTACCACAATTCGAAGACTTAAAAGAATCAACAGATGAATTGAATTCAGCATACGCAGATTTTCAATCCTCATCAACACCTGAAAACTTAACAGCTCTTCAAAGCAAATTCAAGGATAGTTATGCTTTATGGCAAGCGTGTTCTTTCGTTAATTACGGAAACTCTACTTTGGTGTCTTTATCAGGTGCTTTAAATACTTACCCAACAGACACTGCGAATATAAATTCTACGTTCGGTTTGACGGAAGTTAATTTAGAATCTGCAAGCTATGTGGATGCAATAGGCTTTCCTGGGCTAGATTATATACTCTTTGAAGGTTCTGAAAATCAAATTACGGATAGAGCTACAACCATAGGAAGTGAATACTGCTCAAACAATGTAGAACTAATTAAAACTAAATCTGAATCTGCCTATAATTACTGGAAAAATAATACAGATGGCTTTTATTCTGATTTTAAAACAAACGCTTCAAAATCGGTTGGATCACCATTCACCTTTTTTGTAAACGGATATGTTAAAAATGTAGAGGTGTTAAAAAATGGTCAGCTTGGTTTTCCGGCTGGAAAATTCACATTAAACAATCCTCAACCCAATCAATCAGAAGCTTTATATAGTGGACACGGTGTTGCTTTGTTTAAAGCTCATCTTGCAAATCTTAAAAGAATTTATAAAGGCGAAGATTTGTTAGGAACAGATGGTATTGGATTGGACGACTATCTCAAATCTCTAGGAACAAAAAGAGACGGACAAGATTTAAATGAATTAATTCTAACTACATTCAATACACTTGAAGAAAAAGCCAGTCAGCTAAGTGGAACTATGAATGAAGCTATTCAAAATCAAAGTGAAATCACTGATGAGTTGTATCAAAAAATTAAGAAAC
>JBJKXR010000035.1:0-26529 GCA_045561495.1 Flavobacteriales bacterium
GTTGAAATAAAATCTAAAAACACAATTATTGCAACAGGTTCTAAACCTGCTTCTTTTCCGTTTATTCAATTGGATAAAAAGAGGGTGATTACTTCTACTGAAGCTCTTGAGTTATCTGAAGTACCAAAACATATTATTGTTGTTGGTGGAGGAGTAATTGGTTTAGAAATGGGTTCTGTATATGCTCGTTTGGGGACAAAGGTTTCTGTGGTTGAGTATTTAGATGGAATCATTCCTACTATGGACAAATCTTTAGGTAAAGAACTTCAAAAGAATTTAAAAAAGGAATTGGGATTTGAATTTTACTTTTCCCACAAAGTTACAGAGGTAAAAGGAGATGCAAATAAAGCCTATCTTAAAGCAGAAAATAAGAAAGGTGAAGTTGTTGAGCTTGAAGCTGATTATGCATTAATTTCAGTTGGGCGACGTCCTTACACAGACAATTTAGGGCTTGAAAATGCTGGCGTTAAAGTTGATGAGAGGGGTAGAGTTGATGTTGATGACCACTTACAAACGAATGTCCCAGGAATATATGCTATAGGAGATGTTGTGAAAGGGGCGATGTTGGCGCATAAAGCTGAAGAGGAGGGTGTTTTCGTCGCTGAGTCGATAGCGGGAGAAAAACCACATATTGATCATAATTTAATTCCTGGAGTTGTTTACACGTGGCCAGAAGTTGCCGCTGTTGGTAAAACGGAGGAAGAACTAAAAAAAATAGGTACTTCATATAAATCGGGTATGTTTCCATTTAAAGCTTCTGGTAGAGCACGAGCGAGTATGGATGAAAAGTATGGATTTGTAAAGGTTTTAGCAGATAAGGAAACAGATGAAGTTTTAGGTGTTCACATGATTGGACCTCGCTGTGCAGATTTAATTGCAGAGGCAGTAACTGCTATGGAGTATAGAGCTACCGCAGAGGATCTGGCTAGAATGTGCCACGCTCATCCAACATTTACCGAAGCCATAAAGGAGGCAGCACTGGATGCCACCGGGAAAAGAGCATTGCATATATGATTTTATAACACCCCATTAGGGGTGTTTTTATATATTGTTTTTAGTTATTCTTCAATAAGAAAAATTATTTGAGAAGAATTGAGAAAGTCAACTTAAAGTAGTAAACTAGCTTCGTTAAATAGCACCCATGAAAACGGCCATTCTTCTTATTAACTTAGGAACTCCTGACGCACCAGAAACAGGTCCAGTTAGAAGGTATTTGAGAGAGTTTTTATTCGATGGGAGAGTAATTGATATTAACCCAATTGGAAGATATTTTTTGGTTAATGGAATTATTGCTCCCCTAAGAGCACCAAAATCCGCAAAAATTTATCAAGAGGTTTGGACAGATAAAGGATCTCCATTAAAGCTTTATTTAAATGAATTGGTAGATAAAGTACAAACAAAATTTAGTGAGGATATTGACGTGTATGGTGCAATGCGGTATCAAAACCCTGGTCTTGATGAAGTTTTAGCTAAAATTGAAAAGAAAGCTTACGCCCAAGTAATCATTCTACCGTTGTATGCACAGTACGCTTCATCAACTACTGGTTCTACTGCTCAGCGAGTTATGGAGATTATGAGTAAGTGGGAGGTTATTCCATCCGTCAACTTTATCAATAATTTTGTAATGGAAGACTCTTACATTAATTCTGTAGCAAAAACAGCTGAAGGTTTTGATTACAGAGAGTATGATAAAGTCGTATTCAGTTATCACGGTATTCCTGTTCGTCATATTCGAAAATCATGTAAACTTCCTGCTTGTCGAGAAAATGGGTGTATTTCCGAATATACTAATGAGCGAATGTATTGCTACCGTTCAGCATGTTATGAAACTTCTAGAAAAATAACCGAAAAATTAGGTATACCAAAAGATAAATGGATACAGGTTTTTCAGAGTCGATTGGGGAAGGATCCTTGGTTAGAACCTTATGCTGAAGAAACTGTAATTAATCTTGCAAAAGAAGGTAAGAAGAAATTATTATTCTTTTCTCCTGCTTTCGTTGCGGACTGTTTAGAAACAACTGTCGAAATTGGTGTTGAATATCAGGAGGTTTTTGAAGAAAATGGCGGTGAAAAAATACAGTTGGTTCCTAGCTTGAATAGTAATGATTATTGGGTCGATGCGGTAAAGGAAATTATTGATAAAAATAGATTGTATAAATAATTGGAAACTATTGAATTTAGTCTTGATGAGATTCCTCAATTTAAGGAGCGTTTACTTCTTTTGTCAAAAGGGTACGAGCATGTTTCTATTCTAGATTCAAATAATTACAAGGGTTCAATTCATGATGAGTATGACTTAATTGCAGGATTTGGAGCTAAATCTATTGTGTCATCCAATCATTTCTGTGAATTGGAAGATATTTGTAAAAAAAGGGTTTGGCTTTTTGGTTTTTTGAGTTACGATTTGAAAAATGAATTGGAAACTTTAAATAGCTACAACGAAGATGGTCTGGGTTTTCCGGGGTTGAGTTTTTTTGAACCAGAAATTAGAGTTGAGGTTAAAAATAAGAAGGTTAAAATTGAAGGTTTAGACTGTTATGGTTTTAAGAAAATATTGCAACAGCTTCAGGTTTCTTTTAAGTGTGGCGAACTTTCTGAAATAAGAAGTAAAATTTCAAAAAAACAATACATTCAAACAGTTCGAGATTTAAAAAAGCATATCCAACTGGGAGATATTTTTGAGGTGAATTTTTGCCAAGAATTTTATGCTCAAAACATTGATGCTGATCCCATAACGATTTACAGTAACTTAATTAAAAAATCACCAGTTCCTTATGCTTCTTTTCTCAAAATAGGCGAGCGTTATTGTTTAGGAACTAGCCCAGAGAGGTTTCTTAAAAAAAGTGGACATAAAATTATAAGTCAACCCATAAAAGGAACTATAAAAAGAGGGTTTTCTATAGAGGAAGATCAGCATCAAATTCATGTATTAAAGAGAAGTCCAAAAGAAAGGTCTGAGAATGTTATGATTGTTGATTTGGTAAGAAATGATTTAAGTAAAGTTGCAAATAAAGGCTCAGTAAAGGTGGATGAATTGTTTGGGATATATAGTTTCCCACAAGTTCATCAAATGATTAGTACCATTAGTTGTGAAGCTGACCCAGAGAGGGAATCAATGGATATAATCAAGCAATGTTTTCCCATGGGAAGTATGACAGGAGCTCCAAAGGTAAAAGCAATGGAGTTGATTGAAGAATATGAGTCTACAAAAAGAGGACTATTTAGTGGTGCAATAGGATATATTAAGCCAAATGGTGATTTTGATTTTAATGTTGTAATTCGAAGTATCCTTTACAATGAAGTCAACCGTTATCTTTCATTTATGGTAGGTGGCGCAATTACAAGTGGCTCTGTAGCTGAAGAAGAGTATAATGAATCTTTGTTAAAAGCAGAAGCCATATTTGATGTGTTAATCCTCAATAAGGAAGTAGAATAGTTTACAGGAAAGTTTTAACTTTCATATAAACTTAAAGGGGATTTAAAAACTAGGCAGTTTTAAAATAATTAGAGATTAATTTATGATAGGTAAAGTAAAAAAATTCATAGAACTCGAAGGTTTAATTGATGATGTAGATAAAGTTCTTATTGCTGTCAGTGGTGGGCGAGATTCTATTGTTTTACTTATGCTTTTACATAACCTTAAGGTTCCTATTGAAGTTGCTCATTGTAATTATCAATTGCGCGGTGAAGAATCCGAAGCCGATGAAAAATTTGTTAAAGGCCTTTGTGAAAAACTTAAGGTTCCTTTTCATACAAAACAATTTGAAACGGTTGATGCAGCAAAAAAAGAGGGGATAAGTATACAAATGAAAGCCCGTGATTTAAGGTATTCATGGTTTCATCAATTGGTTACTGAAGGAAAATTAACAAAAATTGCAACTGCGCACCATTTAGATGATCAGTTAGAAACCATTTTAATTAATTTAACAAGAGGTACTGGATTGAAGGGATTGAGAGGGATGAAAGTAAAACGAGACAATATTATTCGGCCTTTATTATGTGTTTCAAGGGATGAAATAAATGATTTTATTTACGCAAATCACATACCCTTTAGGGAAGACTGTAGCAATGCATCGGGAAAGTATTTTAGAAATAAAATTCGGCATCAGGTTATTCCTATATTGAAAGAAATCAATCCTTCTTTGTTTCAAGCTATTAATAATTCAACAAAAAGGTTGAAAGCTGTTGAAGACAATTGGGAAGAACAATATAAAATCTGGAAAGATGCATTGAAAAAGAAGGACAGTATTTTAATTCTTCCATTTTCTCAAATTAAAAAATCAACAATAACTTTTGTACAACAGTTTTTTAGGTCTAAAGGTTTTTCATATCCTGATATAGAATCATTGATTTCAGTGAAAGATAAAGGCAAGTCTTTTTATGGAAAAGACAATTGGAAGGCTGTAACTGCCACAAATCAGTTGGAAGTTTTTCAGTCCCAAGAATCTGAAGTTAAGGAGTACTACTTAGATCAAGAAATGCCTATTGATTTAAACATCGAATGCTTTGAAAACGGCATTACACTTCAACCTAATGGTAATAAAGCATATATAAATGCTGATAAAGTACAAGGAAAGTTAAAAATCAGGAAATGGAAGCAAGGCGATTGGTTTATTCCATTAGGAATGAATGGAAAACAAAAGATTAGCGATTATTTTATAAACAATAAATTCAGTTTAAAAGATAAAGAAGATACTTGGTTATTATGCGATGCTGAAAAAGTGGTTTGGATAATTGGACATCGATCCGACAATAGATACCGTATAGATCCTGGCACAAAAAATATTTATGTTATAAGTTTACAATAATGGAATTTGAGGAAAAACAATATTTGGGATACAATAAGTTTAATCTTTTTATAAGATTGTTTATCGCTCTTGGAGCTTTTGGTAGTTATTTTGTTTCGGATTCAAAGGATGAAACAGCTAACTTGTTTTTAATTATAGGGCTTGGGATTTTAATGCTTAGTTTGATTTCCTTTTTTGTCCTGCACTTGAAAACCCAAGTTAGAGGTGATGTTCTTGAACTGGATGGGTTTTGGACTACGCGTAAGGTAAAAGTTGATCTAAAAAATATTGATACTGTAGAAGTTGTTAAATACAGCAAAATTCTTTTCAATCGTCCTGTGTATAATTTGCATATTCGAGGTAAGGTTAAGTATTTTACTCATGGAAATTATGCCGTAGAACTTACTGACAAAGATGGTTTAAGGTACCGTATTGGTTCTCAGAGGTTTGAGGAGCTGAATACCTTGATAAATCAAAAAATAGTAAAATAAATAGAACGATTTGTAGTTTTCTACCGTAAACGCTCAAAATTTTTCACAATATGTATCAAACATCTACACAACCAATTGAAATTCTCAAGGAAGAGATTAAGAAGCTAAAATTTAATGAGGAGGATGTTTTAACTTCCAAAGAGGATATTGCTAAAAGAAAAGCTGATTTAAATAAAGCGTCTGCATTGGGTGCTCATAGTAAATTGAACATTAAAATCTATTTTGTTGATGAAAATGGAACGAATTATAAAGTGATTGCTACAGTTTGGGCAACTACTGAAAAAAATGTTTCTCTGAAAAAGGAAATTATGATTCCACTTAAATCTATTTATGAAGTAGGATTCTTTTAATCGAAGTGCAAGAAACAACTATTAAAAAAACAAAGAAGGCCGCCTATTTATATATATTTTTAGGCGGCCTTTTTATTGCCTTTTTGGTAGTTTGTAATTTAATTGCAAACAAGTTTGTTTCTGTGCAAACTTTTTTAAGAGAAGAGCCCTTTATACTATCAGCAGGAATACTTCCCTATCCAGTAACTTTTTTGATTACCGATTTGCTTTCTGAGTTTTACGGGAGAAAGCGAACTGCCGTAGTTATTTTTACTGGTTTTGTTGCCTCTATACTTATAATAGGAGTATTAAACTTAGGAGCTTTATTTCCTGCTATTCATGGAAGTCCTGTTTCTAATGAAACGTATGTTATGGTTTTTGGTAATTCGTGGAGAGTTATTGGCGCTAGCATGACTGCATATATAATAGCTCAGTTGGTTGATGTTCAACTTTACGAATTTTGGAAGAAAAGGACGAAAGGGAAAATGTTGTGGTTGCGAAACAATGGATCGACTATTTTCTCACAACTGGTTGATACCATTTTAGTGGTTTTAGTTTTGTTTTTTGGTATAAAGTCATCAAACGAAATTGTATCCATAATAAAGGATGGCTGGATTTTTAAAGTTATTTGCGCTTTAATTGATACTCCAATTATTTATGTTTCAGTATTTTTGATTCGAAGATACTTTAAGCTAAAGCCTGGAGAAGAAATTAATTTTTAAGAGATTTTAACTTTAATCTTAGTTACTTTTGTACTTGGAGTTTGTTCAATTTAGAATATGAAGAAATTATTAGCTTTTTTATTTATTGCTTTTTCCCTTGCTTTACATGCTCAATTTGAAGATTTAGCAAGTGTTGAATTCTCTATTGAATATGACAAGGAACATGTATATGAATTAAGTTTTACAATAAAACTTAACAATGGGGCCTATTTATATGGGCCTAGTGATGCATTAATTGCACCTCCAGAGCTTATTTTGAATCTTGATTCATCTTCTAATTATGAGCCTCTAAATGATTGGCAAATTCCTGATTTTAAAACAAAATATGTTAAGGAGTTTGATGGTGATGTCACCTATTTCGATGGTGAAGAATTCGTGGCTACTAGGTTGATAAAAGGATTCGTTAAAGATTTTTCTGTAACGGGAAATTATCAAGTTCAAGTATGTAATAATGGAAAATGCATCACTTCTCCATATCCCAATCCTACGTTTCAAGTAGAGGTAGGAAAGGGTAGTACTGTTAATTCTGCTAATGGACTACCAAAAACTAATAACGATTCTTCATCATTACTGAATGATGATGAGTATGATTTTTCAAAAGAAAAAAAGGGGGTTAAGAATTTTAATAATGCCTCAATTGATGAGGGAGAGGATAAAGGTTTGTTTGCCTTCTTTATAATTGCCTTTATTTCAGGTTTAGCGGCACTTTTAACACCTTGTGTTTTTCCGATGATTCCAATGACGGTAACTTTCTTTTTGAAAAAATCAGAATCTGGTTCTAGAGGTAAGTTTTTAGCCATTATTTTCGGGTTGTCAATTATTCTAATCTATGTTGGGATTGGTGTAATTATCAATTTATTTTTTGATGAAGATACAGCTAACTATATAGCCACTCATTGGGTTCCAAATATTATTTTCTTTTTAGTATTTGTGTTTTTCGCTGCCAGTTTCTTTGGGATGTTTGAAATTACATTACCAGGTAAATGGAGTAACATATCCGATAAAAATGCGGATAGAGGCGGTTTCGCTGGTGCCTTCTTTATGGCCTTAACTTTATCTATTGTGTCATTTTCATGCACCGGACCAATTGTGGGTAATGTTATTATCGAGTCCGTAACTGTAGGGGGGATAAGACCCTTTGTTGGAATGTTGGGGTTCAGTTTAGCTTTTGCCTTACCATTTACTTTTTTCGCACTTTTTCCTTCACTATTGAATAAATTGCCAAAATCTGGAGGTTGGTTGAATGCAGTAAAAGTTGTTTTAGGATTTCTTGAGCTTGCCTTAGCGTTGAAATTTTTAAGTGTTGCCGATCAAACAGCCCATTGGCATGTTTTGGATAGAGAGATTTATTTGGCTTTATGGATTACTATATTCAGTTTGATGGGATTATATCTGATTGGTAAAATTAAATTTTCTCATGACTCTGATTTGCCTCACATAAAAGTCCCAAGGTTATTCTTTACAATTGTTACATTTTCATTTGTGGTATACTTATTGCCGGGTATGTGGGGTGCACCCTTAAAAGGTTTAAGTGGGTATTTGCCTCCAAGTAGCTCGTTAGATTTTAATCTTACACAAATGTTAATGGGAGAAGGAGGTATTACCTGTTCAGAGCCTAAGTATAGGGATAAGTTACACCTTCCTCACGGTATAAAGGGGTATTTTGATTATGAACAAGGAATGAATTGTGCAAAAGAACAAAATAAACCTATTTTCCTCGATTTTACGGGACATGGATGTGTGAATTGTAGACGTGTAGAGGATGGTGTTTGGTCACACCCGGAGATATTAAAATTACTAAAAGAGGAGTTTGTAGTGGTTTCACTTTATATTGATGAACATACTATTAAGTTGGAAAAAGAAAATCAGTATACATCTGTTTTTGACGGCAAAAAACAAATTGTAACATTAGGTCAGAAAAACGCCGATATTCAAAAGTCTTGGTTTAACAAACTATCTCAACCGTACTATGTTACTTTCGACAAGAAAAAAGAATTGTTAGCCATTCCAATAGCTTATGATAAAGCTAGTGAAGTCCCTGAGTTTAAAAAGTTTTTGCTAAATAGTTTAAAGGAATATAAAAAGCGCAACCCATGAAAAGTATAATTACAACTTTATTATTGCTTGTTTTTATTTCCGCTAACGCTCAAAATCAAAATCAAAAACAAGAGCCTGTAAAAATAGAGTCTAAAACGTTAATATCTGGCGATACTCTTACACTTAAAATTGATTTTAATGTTCAAGAGGACTGGATGGTATATGATTCTCTTGCAGATGAACGAGGTCCTATACCTCTTTCGTTTAATAATGATGCAATTTTGAATTTGGAGTTAATTAAGATTAACAAGCCAAAAACAAAACATAAATACGATGATATTTTCGAGGTAGATTTGTGGTATTTTACAAATAGTGTAAGTTATGAGTTGTGCTTTAAAATATTGAATTCAGATATTCCCGTTTCGGGTACAATTTTATTGGAGTATATGAGTTGCAATTTAACTTCTGGAGTTTGTTTGCCGCCCAGACTAGTGGATGTTCCTGTAACAATGTAATTTCAATACAATAAATATTTCCCTTTTTTACCTATAGTAATTCTTTGACATTTTGTGGAGGTCTGCCAAGTATAGCCTTATTACCATGCACAACAATGGGCCGTTCAATTAATTTCGGATTTTTTACCATTACCTGAATCCATTCATTTTCTGAAAGCTTTTTACCCTTGAAGTTTTCTTTAAAGATGCTTTCCCCTTTTCGAAGAAGATTTTCAGCTGGAATATTGAGTTTGTTTACAATGTCTTGTAGTTCATCTTCAGAAGGTGTGTTTTCTAAATAATTTATTATTTCAACTTTGTTTCCAGATGCTTCGATGATCTGAAGTGTTTCTCTGCTTTTTCTGCAACGTGGATTGTGATATATTTTCATAACTCTTTTTTTCGAACGTCTTGAGTTTTATTCTATTTATGCCTTTTTTTTACCAGATTTCCCAAATTCCATTAAATAGGATTTTATAAAAGGCATTAAATCGCCATCCATGACATTGCCAATATTTGTTGATTCATGTCCTGTTCTTACATCTTTTATTAGTTTATATGGATGGAATACATAATTTCTTATTTGAGAACCCCATTCAATATTCATTTTAGACCCCTCAATAGCGTCTATTTCTTTTTGTCGCTCTCTCATTTCTAATTCATATAGTTGAGAACGTAATAATTGCATAGCTTTTTCTTTGTTGGCCAATTGAGATCGAGATTCAGTATTTCTAATGATGATTCCAGAGGGTTTATGCGTAAGTCGAACTCCTGTTTCTACTTTGTTGACGTTTTGCCCGCCTGCACCTCCCGACCTGAAAGTGTCCCATTCTATATCTGAAGGAGGAATTGTTATTTCAATAGTATCGTCAATAACAGGATAAGCATAGATTGAGGCAAATGATGTATGTCTTTTATTGGCTGAATCAAAAGGAGATAATCGCACCAATCGATGAACACCATTTTCGCCTTTTAAGTAACCATAGGCAAACTCACCATCAAATTCTAAGGCACAGGATTTTATTCCTGCAGTTTCACCATCGGTTAATTCAACCTCACGAACTTTATAACCATTTTTTTCTCCCCACATGATATACATTCGCATAAGCATAGATGCCCAGTCCTGAGATTCAGTTCCTCCAGCGCCAGAATTTATCTCAACAATACAATTCAACGCATCTTCTTTTTCGCCCAGCATGTTTTTAAGTTCTAAACTCTCCAAAAGCTCAATGGCTTTTTCTTCGGCTTTGTTTACTTCCTCTTCCGAAGCTTCTTCAAGTTCAAAAAATTCACGCAAAACTGTTAAGTCATCAAACGCATTTTCAACCTTTTGATATTCCTCAATCCAATTCTTTTTAGTTTTAATTAACTTCAGAATTTTCTCAGCTGTACTAGGGTCATTCCAAAATTCAGGCGCCTGTGTTTTCTCCTCTTCATTTTGGATCTCAATCGCTTTCTTATCCAATTCTAAATACCCTCGCAATGCTTCAAGTCTTTTTAAAAGGCCTTTAAGTTGTTCAACTGTTATCATTAGTTTATTTTTGTAATGTTAAAAACATCATGTAGAGTAGCAAAAATACTTAATCTGTTTTAGTTGTTGTGACGAAATTAATAAAAACTAAGTCTGAAGATTTATTGAATTTACAGAACGGTGACTATGCCCATTTTGTAGAAGATGGTATTGCCATTAATGACGTGAAAACGTTTGAGCCAAGGCATCATATCAATGAGATTCATAAAACGTCCAATATAAAAAATACTAGAATTGTACTTAATGTCGTTTTTTCAATAGTTGTTTTCGCAATAGCCATCATTACTGGATTTTATCCATTAAGTTTATTATTATTTCTCTCTTTGTATGATTTAAGGAGTGTACAGCACATCAATATGCCAATCAATAAGAGTCATTTTATCCCTTATAAAAATATTAATGAGGTGAAAATGATTAAAGGGATGCTATGGTTCAATTATGCTCATATTATTATTGTTGATGATCTTGGAAAAAAATCATTAAAAAAATTAAAGTTATACGATAGCAAATCGGGTTGGGAAAGAGCAGTTGTTTTATTTAATAGGATTGGAAAATTGAATTTAAAACAAGAGCCTGTAAAAGATATATCCAATTTAAAAAGAATTACCGTTGGCAATGGAATAGAGTATGCCATTGATAACGATACGCTTTTACTTATTGAAAACGGTAAGTATAATAAGCAAAGAGAAGACCCCTTTAAATATTTTAGATTTGTCGCTCTTACAGGTGTTTTTGTGACCTTAGGAGCAGCATGCACCAAAATCAAAAAAATAATCGAGGAGTATGAATATGAAATGGTCCACTACATAGTAGTTGTGTTTTTTTTATTATTGACCCTGATTCCACTTAAGTTTGTTCGAAAAACAAAGCCTACGCATTTGAAAAGGTCAGATGTGAAGAGTTTTAAAATCACTGAAAAACATTTTGTTATTTTTATTAAAGGGTGGAAGGGTTTTTCTTTAAAAGTAAAACACGATTTGAAATATTTTAACAAGGAAGGCATTAAAGAATTAAAAACCTATTTGTCAGTATGATTATATACAGTATTACAACAGCCATGGAGGCTTCTATTGAGGAAAAGTGGGTTGAGTTTATGCAAAAAACTCAAATCCCATCGATTATGAATACTGGCCTTTTTGTTGATTTTCGTTTTGTAAGAATTGTTCCTAGTCAAGGAGTTGATTTGTCCTATAATTTACAATTAAGGTGTAAAGGATATACTGAGCTGAATCAGTTTAGAAGTAAAAATGAACCGATAATGGAAAATCTAATAAAACAAAATTTTGAAGGTAAATATGCAAGCTTTCAAAGTGTTTTGGATGAAGTTTCTGAAGGAAAGGCCTAATGAAAAATGTTTCTGCAAAAAAGCATCTGGGTCAGCATTTTTTAACGGATGAAGGTATTGCTCAAAAAATAGGGGAGTCGCTAGTTCATTTTGATGCGTATCAAAATATTCTTGAAGTTGGTCCAGGTATGGGCGTAATGACGAAATATATTCGTGAAAAATACCCTACACATGATTTTCGATTAATTGAACTTGATAAAGAAAGTGTTGCTTATTTGGGTGTTCAGTTTCCATTACTTAAAGTATATAATGATGATTTTTTAAAACTTGATTTTAAGAAGGTATTTAAAGAAGAGTTTGCGGTTATAGGTAATTATCCTTACAATATATCATCTCAAATTGTTTTTAAAGTTATTGATAACAGGGAATTGGTTCCTGAAATGAGCGGAATGTTTCAAAAGGAAGTTGCCGAAAGAATATGCGAGCAGCCAGGAACAAAGTCTTATGGAGTGATTAGTGTTTTAACACAGGCGTTTTATGATTGCGAATACCTTTTTACTGTTCCTGAACATGTTTTTAACCCTCCTCCGAAAGTTAAAAGTGGAGTAATAAGATTGGTTCGAAAAAAAAATCCAATTTCATGCAATCATGGAGAATTTAAGCATATTGTTAAAACAGCCTTTAATCAAAGGAGAAAAATGCTTCGGAAAAGTTTAAAATCACTTTTCGAAACAGAAACTCTCACTCAAGAAATTTTCACTAAAAGACCTGAACAGTTATCAGTGGATGATTTTGTTTCATTGGTGACTCTTAAAAAGCCACAGTGAAATTTATTTTTGCATTTTTTGCAAATTTCACTTTTCTGATTTCTAAAATCAATTCTACTCGATATTAATACTGTCGTTTCTTTGTGTTATGAAACGATTGCTAATCCTATTTCTTATTGTTGCCGCCCAACTTACTTATGGAAAAAATAGGGTGTATGTTTTGGTTTGGGGTAGTACTCAAACAGAGTCAGGAGCAGGTCATGCATCAATTGCTTTAAGTGATTCTACTGGAATTCATTATTATTCAAGTTATACTAGGAGTGATGGAGGAATCATTGATACACTTTTGTGTGAAATAAATGAAGTCTTTGATCTGGACTCAATAATAGGCATACAAGCTTGCTCTCCAAGACTTATTTTATCTTTTGAAGTTAATAAGGAAGAATACCAAGAAATGAGATCAACAGCAAGTAAAAAAGCAACAAAAAGATGGAAGTTGTTTTCTTTAAATTGCGCGGATTTTGTTAAATCTGCTTTCAAAAAAACGAATTATGATGGTGGATATGCTTTTTTAATCAGTACTCCATATGAATTCATTCATGATTTGAGAGACCACAATGGAGGTGCCTTTAAAAAAGGGCAAATTTATACAGTAAAAGGTTTAGTTTCGGTTTATTTAAGAAATGAACCAAGAGCAATACCTTTTGTTCTTCAAAAACTCCTTAAGTCAAAAAAGAGATAATTGATTAACCCCTGGTAAAAGGTTAAAAGACTTTCTGTGGTATTTTGTGGCTCCATGTTTTGCAATAGCAGAGCGATGTGTTTTAGTTGGATAACCTTTGTTTTTTTTCCAGTCAAAGTGAGGGTGTTCTTGATGAATTTGTTCCATATATTCATCTCGATAGGTTTTTGCCAAAATCGAAGCAGCCGCAATTGATTTATACTTGCCATCACCTTGAATAATACATTCATATGGAATGTCTTCAGTTTTTTTAAAGCGATTACCATCTACTAAAATATATTCTGGTCGTGTTTTTAAGGTTAAAACCGCTTCTTGCATTCCTAAAATTGAAGCATTTAAAATATTGATTTCATCTATTTTTTCGGGGGATATCTCAACAACTTTGAATGCAATTGCTTTTTCTTCAATAAACTGTCGAAGTTCTTTTCTCTTTTTTGAAGAAAGTTTTTTTGAATCATCCAATTCTGGTGCCTTTATATTTTTTGGTAAAATTACAGCCGCTGCAAAAACTGGCCCAGCTAAACAACCTCTTCCTGCTTCATCGCATCCTACTTCAATTAAATCTTTGAATTTATAATTTTTTAAACTCATGAATGGATTGTTTTTTGAATACTCTCCCAGAGAAGTTTCGCAGATTTGTCCCAGCTAAAATCTTTTAGTCTTTTTTGACCTTTTTCTATTAATTGATTTCGGAGTTTTTCATCCGTATAAATAATACTCATGCTATTGGCTATATCATCTATGGATTCTGGGTTTGTATAAATCGCGGCATCAGAGCCCACTTCGGGAAGTGATGTTACATTACTAGTAAGTATAGGCGTTTTACATTTCATAGCTTCCAATAATGGAATTCCAAAACCTTCAAAATAAGGAATGTATGTAAGTGCCAGAGCGCCTGACAACCAAGTGTTCAGTTCTTCATCGGTTAACCTACCAGTAAATATGATTTGGTCTTTGTGTTCCAATGCATGTAGAACAGACTTAATTTCGTTGGGTTGAAATAGAAAATCTCCACCTATCACAAGCTTTACGCCATTATTGCTGTTGTTTTTAAATTGATTAAACCCTTTTAAAAGATTGATGATGTTTTTTCTTGGATGCAAAGAACCTATGTAAAAAAAGTATTTTTGATTTTTCGTTAACGCTTTTATTTTTTCAGGTTCTGCAGGGTGGAAATTGTCTTTTACGCCATTAAAAACCACATCGATTTTTTCAGGGCTAATACCGTATGTATTAATAATATCTTTTTTAGAGTATTCTGAAACGGTAGCCACTCGATTTGATTTTTCGGCAAATTTTTTGCTGTATTTATTGTAGAATTTAGCCCAAGAACTTGGCAAATCTTGGGGGCGATGTGCAAAACCAATGTCATGCATTACTGTAAGCATTTTTATATCTGTTGTTAATGAAGTTATCGCATCAGGACTTACAAAAACATCAGGATTTATTTTTTTCAATACTCGCTTTAAACTGAAATCATACCAAATTTTCACTAAAATTGGGTGTTTAGCGGGAGGCTGTATTACATGAGTTTTTACATTACTTCCAAATATAAAATCAGGATCAAAAGGATAATTAAAAATGAAATGGAATTCATAATCAGGATGCCATTTTACTAGTCTTTTGAAAATTTCTGCGGTGAAATTCCCAATTCCTTCAAGTTTACCAGAAACTAAAATTCGGGTATTAACCGCAATTACCTTTTTCATTTTAGTAGTTTTGGGTAAAATTAATGTTTACAATCTGAATTTTGAAGAAGTCTTTCCTGTTTAACTTGATAATCTTATTTACGCTTAACATTATTGTTAAGCCAGTATGGTTATTACTAGATATGCAAGTTCAAAAAGAGGTTGGTTCCACATATGGATTATATTTTGCTCTTTTAAACTCAACAGTCATTTTAAATATTCTTTTGGATTTAGGAATGAGTAATTACAACAATCGGAAAATTTCGGTGAACAATAATCGCTTTCCCAAGTATTTTCAGAACATTTCAATAATTCGTTTTGGATTAGCAATTCTCTATTTATTGGTTTTACAGTTATGGGGTATAGTTGCGCAGTATACAATGCATGACCAAATGATGTTGTTCTTTTTAGGTTTAAGTCAGGTGTTTTTGTCATCATTACTCTACGTTCGTTCTAATTTAACTGCATTTGGAAAGTACAAATTAGATAGTTTGTTTTCAGTTCTGGATAGAGTCTTAATGATTGCAGGAGTTCTTTACCTTTTCTCCCAAAGGGACAGTGGGTTGGTAAATATTGAAAATTTTATATACGTTCAAACAATTGGTTACGGATTTAGCTTTACAGCTGGGTTAATTACTTTGTTTATAATCGGTCAACCTGGAATCCCTAAGATAAACAAGCGTTTCGCTCGTGTTTTGTTAAGAAAAAGTGCTCCGTATGCTTTAATTGTGCTTCTTATGGCAGCTTATCATAGTTCCGATGCAATTATGATTGAACGCATGCTTTCAAATGGAAAAGTTGAAGCTTCAATTTATGCTCAAAGCATGCGAATTTTATTAGCATTAAACAATTATGCTTATTTATTTGCTGTTTTGCTTTTGCCAATGTTTTCGAAGCTTTTAGCTAAAAAAGAAAAAATTCAAGGATTAATTGCGACATCTTCCAGTTTGTTGATTTACGGAGTTTCATCGGTTGCTATTTTAATGGCTTTTTTTGCCGATGATGTGATAGCTTTATGCTATGGTAAATTTAATGATCAGTCAATATTTGTAGACTGGAGGTTAAATGTTGAAGCTCTTCAAAATATGGGTGATGTCTTATTTTCAGCTGATGTTTTTAAACTAATTATATATGGAATTATTCCTATGAGCATTAATTATTGTTTTGGAACTTTAATAACGGCCTCGGGTAATATGAAACTTTTAAATAAAATTGCCTTCGCTTCATTGCTGCTGAATATAGGACTAAACTTTGTTTTAATTCCTGAGTATGGAGCATGGGGAGCTGCTTTAGCCAGTTTGATTACTCAATCCTTTAGCGGGGCTTTTCAGGTCGTATTTGCGATAAAACTCTTTAAGTTAAAAGTCAATTTCATTGGAGTTGCACGTTTTTTTTTAGGAGTAGCTATTATTCTATTGAGTACAATATTTCTAGATGAAATAAATTTGAGTTCACGACTTCCCGTAATGTTTGGATTGTTATTGATTGGCCTTTTATTAGCTGTGAATTTTAGAGGGGTGATTAATATGGCCAAAGGCTTTAGGAATAATCATAACTAAATCAGTTTATTTTTACTATTTTTACGCCCTAAATTTTCAGAATGAGCAAAGAAATCAACGAGTTTGATGAAGGGTATTTTGACTCCTCTAATCTGTATGTTTTTTTGTATAAGTACAAACTTCATTTAAGTATACTTTTTATACTAAGTACGGTTATTAGTATTACTGTTTCCTTAAACATTCAAGAAAAGTATAAATCCGTAGCTGTAATATATGCATCTAATACAAGTTCGGTAGCCAAAGCATTAATTAGTACTCGATTTGGCGGTAAAACGGATATCATGGAGTTTGGAGAAGAGGAAAAGTCAGAACAACTTCTTGAAATTTTAAATTCAGATAAAGTAAAATCAAAGGTGATTAGCAAATTTAATCTACTAACGCACTATAATATTAACCCTGAAGAAACCGAAACTCCAAATCATGATTTATATGAGTTGTTTGATGAAAACATTTCCTTCAAACAAAATAAAAATATGGCAGTAGAGATTACGGTTTTAGATCACTCCCCGGATACAGCATCATTAATTGCTAAATCAATTATGAAAATATTGGATGATGTTGTAAACGACATTCAAAAAGAGCGAGCAATGCAAGGTTTTTCGGTCGTGAAAAAAACATACGAACAACTTTCTCAAGAGATTCGAGATATGGAGGATTCTCTAGCATACATAATGAGTAAAGGGGTTTTAGATATTAAGTCTCAAGCAGAGGTTTATGGCGATGCATATGCACAAGCAGTTGCTCAGGGCAATTCTTCAGCAGTAAAAGCTTTAGAGGAAAAACTAGCCGTTTTATCAAAGTATGGTGCTAGATATATGAGTCTGCGAGAACGTTTGGAGAATGAACGGTTGCGATTATCTGAACTTAAAGGAAAATATGATGAGGCTAAAGTAGATGCGGAATCTAGAATTCAAAACTATTTTGTAGTTACTAGCCCATTTCCAGCGGAAAAAAAGAGTTATCCCATTCGATGGCTTTTAGTTTCATTAAGTATAATAGGAACACTTTTAACAGGGGTAATTTCAATTTTTTTTTACGAGCAAGCACAAAAAGTAAAAGCTCAATTATAAGAAATAAAGGATATGAAAAAGTATTTTGAAAATGATGATATTTTAGCTGTTTTGTGGAGATGGAAAACTCCTCTTGCAGTTGTTTTTGTTTTATCCTTTTTAGGTTCGGCAATATTTTCATCGCCTATGTTTGTTAAGCCAAAGTTTAAATCGTTTGCTAGAGTATATCCTACAAATTTGAAAAAATATTCTGATGAATCGCCTACCGAACAAATGATTCAAATGTTGGAGTCCGATGCCATTCGTGATACCTTATGTTCACGGTTTAATTTAGATACCTTATACGATATTGAAGCCGACGAGCCCTACTATAAAGATCTCTTATACAAAGAGTATTCAGATCACGTGCAATTTAAAAAAACAAAATTTGAGTCCGTTGAAATAGAGGTTTTGAGCACGAATCCTCAAGTTGCTTACGAGATGGTAAAGTCAATCATTGACTT
Organism: Flavobacteriales bacterium; assembly: GCA_045561495.1. GTDB lineage: Bacteria > Bacteroidota > Bacteroidia > Flavobacteriales_C. The sequence continues at coordinate 17,946 of JBJKXR010000035.1, forward strand.
ATATAATATTCAAGTTAAGACGCTTCAAGATGAAAAGTTGGTAGAGGCTGTAAACACAGTTAAAGAGATGATGGATCAGAAGAAGGGTGAGATGGATTTTTTGGAATCTGAGCTGAATGTACTAAGAAGAGAATTTGGGATTTTAGATTATGGAAGTCAAGTGAAAAACCTCTCCAAAGAATATTATAAACTATTGGCAAGAAGCAATGTTGATCCGAATAAAATTGCAAACGTAAAGGCAGAGTTGGATAATTTAAAATTAAAAGGTGTTGAGTATGAAAACCTTTCGGCAAGATTGTGGAGTGTTCGAGATTCTTATTCTAGTTTTAAGTTAAAATATGAAGAGCACGTAAAGGAATTAAATAGAAAAAAGGAATATGCCATGAAAATTGTAAATCCTTACAAGGCGGATAAAAAGACGTATCCAGTAAGGTGGTTAATTGTATTGGTTTCTGTAGCCATAGCGATGTCCGGAGCTTTAGGAGTTATTTCTTTCTTAGATCGATTTGAGCGAAAAAAAATTGCTTAATTGTTAGATTCAGCCAAGAAAATATGGTTTTATGCTATTAGTCTGTTTTTTATAGCGGTAAATGCAGTGCTGCTTTATAATGAACGATTTGAGTTTTTAGGAGTTCCTGTATTGGCTCTTTTGGTTTATCTAGCCATTTTTAAATTAGATGTCGTTTATTATCTCGTTATATTTTTGGTTCCCATTTCCATAAACTTGGATGATTTAGATATTGATTTAGGTGTTGGTATTGCATTGCCAACTGAGCCTTTGATAGTAGGCATGATGCTTATTTTTATTTTGAAATTATTTTTTGATGGAACTTTTGATAAAGATGTACTAAGGCACCCAATAACGAAACTAATTATTCTTCATTTAGTATGGATAGCCATAACAACAATTACAAGTTCAGATCCTGTTGTTTCTGTAAAGTTTCTATTAAGTAGGTTATGGTTTGTAAGTGTATTCTTTTTTATTGCCTCCCAAGTACTCAAATCAAAAGAGACACAGCGAAGGATGGTTTGGTTGTACATTTTAGGTTTTATACCTGTTTTGGTGTATACATTTCAGCAGCACTATATGAGAGGGTTTGATCAAGCCAGTGCAAATTGGGTAATGAACCCTTTTTTCAATGACCACACTTCATATGGGGCCTGTTTAGCAATGGTACTTCCATTTTTATTGTGGCAAAGCTTTTCTCCTCGAGTTTTAGGAGTTAGAAGGCTAATTATTTGGGTTGTTCTGATAATTTTTACAATGGCATTGATTCTTTCGTACACAAGAGCAGCTTGGGTAAGTTTAGTAGGAGCCTTAGGTGTTTTTGTTGTGTTGCGATTTAAAATAAAAACATGGATGGTTTTAACCCTTACTTTTATTGTAGGATTGTTTTTATTTACAACAATGGACTCCATTTTAATGGATTTGGAAAGTAATAAGCAAGATTCATCTTCTAATTTAACCGAACATGTTGAATCAATATCCAATGTTAGTTCTGATGCTTCAAACCTTGAGAGAATTAATCGTTGGAAGTCTGCTGTCGAAATGTTTCAAGACAAGCCAATATTTGGTTTCGGTCCAGGTACATACGCTTTTGAATATGCTCCATATCAACGGAGTAAGGATAAAACAATTATAAGCACAAATACAGGTGATGGAGGTAATGCGCACAGCGAGTATTTAGGTCCATTATCTGAACAAGGCATGTTGGGTTCAGTGCTTATTATTTTAATAATCGTAAGTGTTATTTCAGCGGGAGTTCGAGTATATAAAAGTTCTCTTCCAAAGGAATCTAGAATGATTGGGCTTTCTGTCTTTTTAGGTTTAATAACCTATTATCTGCATGGAATTTTAAATAACTTTTTAGATACCGACAAGGCATCAGCGTTATTCTGGGGGTTCTCCGTTATTCTTGTGGTATTGGATATTGAAAGGAAAAAACTGAAGGAAAGTAAACCTCTTTAATCAATAGAATACTATAAGCCTAAGTCAATAATTATAGTTCCTTCATTAAATGTACTTGAAGCTGAGTATTTAATACCTCTTGCTTGTTCCAAAGCTTTTTTAATTAGGCATTGGTTTTGAGTTGTTCCACCTCTGTCAACAGCAGAGATAACTTGACCTTGCCGATTTATTTTTATGTAAACTTCGACTTTTCCGGTTTCATTACAATCGTTTATTTTTCGTTCGATATTAATGGGCTTCCTCCCATCTACGTCCCACCTATTTCCACCTTCCCCTCCTTTTCCGGAGCTTGCAGTACCTTTTCCGTTTTCTTCTCCTTCAACACCGTTTTTTTTCCCGTCTCCTTTTCCTTCTCCAGGGTTGTCAGCTCCTTTTTTAGCGGTTCCTTTACCAGGAAGGTTTTTTAACCAGTCGGATACTTCATCTTCTTTTTTAACCTCTTTAGTTTCGTTTGGATTGTCTTTATCTGTATCGTTAATGGTCACATCTTTGGGCGGAGTAGTTGTTTTGGTCGGACTGTTTTTAACGGCAACATCACTGGCATCATCCGTTATTAATTGTTCATCTTCTTGAGCCGATGCTTTTGAGGATGAAGAAGAAGTTGGCGGATTGTTATCGTTGGCAACTTTTTCTGAGGTGTTTTCTAAATTATCTTCTCCACCAGCATCTTGAACCCCTTCAATGGCCCATTCAACGTCAAATCCAACTGCCTTTGGATCAACTATATCAAAACCACGATAACAGAATAAGAGAAGAATAACTACGTGAACGGATATCGTAATTATTAGGGCTAATTTTTTATGCCTTTTTTCTTCTTCTGCTTTTTGAGCGTTCATGTCAATTCTGCTTGGGTTGAGTAGCGATTACCACTTTCTCATAGCCGATTTTCTTGATGTCTGCGAAAAGTTCCACTCCTTTTTCCAGAGGGATATTTCCATCAGCTACTAATTTTACCGCAGGCTGTTTGGAATTGGGTACAATTCGAGATTCAAGCTCGTTTAGCAAGGCTTCATAGGACATTGGAGTATTGTCCAAGAAATAGTTTTGGTCCACATCAATAGTCACCGCTAGCTTGGGCGGATCACTAATTTTATCTTTATTGTCAACTTTGGGCAGTTCAACAGGTACTCCAGGCGGGGTGACTAGGGTAGATAGAACAATAAAGAAAATTAACAGCAAAAAAACAATGTCGGTCATACTCGACATGTTAAAGGTTGCATCTACTTTTTTTCTTGCTCTTACTTTCATTTCTTATCCTGGTTCATTTAATAAGTCCATAAATTCTAGTGAAGAATCTTCCATTTTATGCACAACCTTATCCACTTTAGAAACCAGTAAATTATATCCTAAATAGGCAACAATACCTACAATTAAACCAGCTACAGTTGTGGTCATAGCGTACATAATGCCTTCAGATAAATCGCCAATATGGATGCTCGATTGTTCCGCTCCAGCGGACATTTTATGAAAGGTATTCATCATTCCAATTACAGTTCCTAAAAAACCAATCATAGGAGCAGCCCCTGAAATAGTAGCTAGAATTGACAGATTTTTTTCCATCATAGAAATTTCCAAGTTAGCAACATTTTCAATAGATGTACTAATATCTTTTAAAGGTCTACCAAGTCTTAAAATTCCTTTGTGTAGCATTCTTGCTACAGGCGTGTTGGAATCAGCGCAAAGTGTTTTGGCATCGTCTATTTTACCTGTAGAAACATTGTTTTTAAGGTTACTCATAAATGAAGCGTCTATTTTACTTGCCTTTTTTATAGAATTATACCGTTCAACCCAAATGTAAACTGCAATAACGGATAGCACAAAAAGAGGCACCATAATTGGCCAAGAGTCAATAATCAAATCAATGATCAAAATTCCATCTGATGTTACATTTGATGTGTTTTCCAGTCCGGCTGTAATCTCAGAATCAGCGGATGTGGATACAGCAGTGTTTCCGGTTTCAACAAGTTGTAATTTAAATAAGTTTCCAAACATAATTTACTGTTAATGAATGTTTAACGATAATTAAAAGTGTTTTATTATGCAACCAGCAAAATGTAAGTTGCTGCACCAGCTACATAACCAACAATAGCTAGTAAACTGATTTTTTTAAGGTACCAAATAAAGTCTATTTTTTCTAATCCCATTACGGCTACACCTGCCGCAGAACCAATAATTAAACACGATCCACCTGTTCCAGCGCAAAATGCTAGAAATTCCCAAAATGTTCCGTTCGCAACAAAGTCGGCTAATTCACCAGTAGAACCAGCAGGTGCAATTTCATACATTCCTTGGGCAGCCGCAACTAGTGGTACGTTATCCACAATAGAAGATAAAAACCCAATAGATATATTTATTGCGTAATTATTATTCAAGGTGGTTTTTAACCAGTCTGCCATTGTAGTTAAATGTCCTATTTCTTGAAGAGCAGCAACGGCTAAGAGAATCCCTAAGAAGAATAAAACAGAAGAAGTGTCTATTTTTCTTAGAACCGAAATAACAGATAAATGCTTTTTGTGATTTGCTTCTTTTTTCTTGTGCATTAATTCTGTAGTTGCCCATAAAATACCTAGAGATAACATCATTCCTGTAAAAGGTGGTAATCCAGTAATCGTTTTGAAAATAGGTACGAACAACAGACCTAAAACACCTATTATCAGCATAATTATTTTTTCTCTTTTTATCGTTTCGAATCCACCGCCATTTTTAATATTTAAATCAGGTCTTTGAACTTCTCCTTTCATCGTGAATGTTAGTATCAATAGTGGAATTAATAAAGCAACAAATGAGGGTATGATTAATGAAGGTATTGCAATTAAAACAGAGTCGGGTAATTGCCCTTTCATCCATAACATAGTAGTTGTAACATCACCTATTACTGACCATGCACCCCCTGCATTCGCCGCAATTACTACCATACCAGCAAATAACCATCTAGTTTGTTTATCCCCTACTAACTTTCTTAGTAAAGAAATCATGACTATTGAAGTTGTTAGGTTGTCAAGTAATGCTGAGAAAAAGAAGGAAAGAATAGCTATAATCCAAAGAAGTTTAGCTTTGTTTTTAGTGGTTATTTTGTTTGTAATTAATGTAAAACCCTGGTGTTCATCAACAGTTTCCACGATTGTCATTGCACCCATTAGGAAGAATAAAATACCTCCAATTTCAAATATATGCATCGCAAGACCTCCTACATCATCTGTGCTCTTTATTGAATCCCAGTTATTACCAAACTCAAGGATTTTGTGAATTGTAAAATGATCCTTTCCTAGTCCCGCTAAATAAAATGAATACAAAGCCCAACATATCATTCCTGTGATAAGCGCAGTAGGTGCCTTATCTATATGAATTTTATGTTCTAAAGCAATCATTAAATACCCCAAAACAAACACCACTATCATCAATATTTCCATAATACTTATAATTTAAAGTCTCGTATCCGAGAGATTTTATTCTGAATTTGTGCAAATTTAACATTCCAATACCATTGCAAGAAATTATCCTCCCTATTTTTTATAACATTCCTTTCCAAAAAGGAATTAAAGGAGTTTTAACAACTATCTTTGATATGTGAAATTAGAAGCAAAAAAAATTCTTAAATCCATATACGGTTATGATGAATTTCGTCCATTACAATGGGAAATCATTGAATCGGTCCTGAATAACCAAGATGTACTAACTTTAATGCCTACCGGTGGCGGAAAGTCTTTGTGTTTTCAAATTCCAGCATTGCTTAAAGAAGGAGTTGCTATTGTGGTTTCTCCCTTGATTGCTTTAATGAAAGACCAAGTGGAGGGATTAGTTGGAAATGGAGTTTCTGCTGATTTTATCAATTCATCTCAAAGTAATTCAGAGCAAGAATCAGTGCTTCGCTCTTTGGAATTGGGGGAGATAAAGTTGTTGTATGTTTCACCAGAAAAGTTGATTTCAGATCATTTTTTATCGTTTCTTCAAACTTTAAAAATAAGTTTAATTGCAGTAGATGAGGCACATTGTATTTCGTCATGGGGTCATGATTTTAGGCCAGAATATGCGCAATTGGGATTGTTGAGAAATCGTTTTGAAGGGGTCCCGTTTATCGCCCTTACGGCAACTGCTGATAAGTTGACAAGAAAAGATATTACTACTCAATTATCTCTTCAAAAGCCAGCAGTTTTCATTTCTTCTTTTGATCGGCCAAATTTGAATTTACAGGTGCTTCCTGGTAAAAGACGCTTTGAAAAAATTGTTGACTTTTTAGTGCAAAAAGTAAACGAATCGGGTATTATTTATTGTTTAAGTCGAAAAAGTACTGAGAATTTAGCTTTAAAATTAAGGGCACAAGGATTCTCAGCTGTAGCTTATCATGCAGGATTAAATTCAAAGGAAAGGCAAAAGGCCCAAGAAGATTTTATCAATGATGAGGTTAAAATAGTATGTGCTACAGTTGCTTTTGGAATGGGAATTGACAAATCGAATGTTCGATTTGTTATTCATTATAATTTACCAAAAAACATTGAAGGGTATTATCAAGAAATTGGTCGAGCGGGTAGAGATGGTTTGCCATCCGATACACTGTTGTTTTACAGCTATGCTGATGTTGTGCAATTAAATCAGTTCGTGGAGCAGAGTGGTCAAAAGGAATTTCAAGCAGCAAAGCTCAGAAGAATGCAAGATTTTACTGAGGCTCGAATATGTAGACGAAAAATACTTTTGGCTTATTTTGGAGAGGTTTTAGAAAACAATTGTGGGAATTGTGATGTATGTAAGAATCCGCCAAAATTATTTAACGGAACAAGTATTGCTCAGATGGCTTTAAGCGCAATAGCAAGAGTTAATGAACAAGAGCCTGTTGGAGTTATAATTGAGTTGTTGAAAGGGAGTTCCCGGCCAGAAATTTACCAAAAAGGGTATCATGAGTTGAAAACTTTTGCAGTTGGGAGTAAGTTTACTTTTAAGGAGTGGCAAAACTTTATGCTTCAGTTACTCAGTTTAGGATATTTCGAAGTTGCTTATGACGATCAGAATAAATTAAGGCTTACGTCTCTTAGTAAAGAGGTTTTATTCAAAGGAAAAAAGGTTGATTTAGTAGATTCCAAAGAAATGGAAAAGTATTATGAAGAATCTAAATCAATTTCCAAACCGGAAGAACTTACTCATAATGAAGAGCTGTTTCACTTATTAAGAGAATTGCGTTCAAAAATCGCTCGAGAGGAAGGGAGACCTCCTTATTTAATTTTTAATGATGCAACGTTGAAATCAATGTCAGCAAGAAAGCCAGTTTTAGAATCTCAATTATTGAATATAACTGGGGTTGGAGAGTACAAGAACCAAAAATACGGTGCGGAATTCATAACTATTATTCACGACTTTGTAAATCAGAATAAGAAGAAAAAGGGAGATTCTTATAAAGAAACGTTTTTAATGCTTTCAAAAGGTATGAGTGTTGTTGAAATATCGGATCAAAGAGGGTTAAAAGAAACAACGATTTATTCCCACATAGCGCATCTTTTTAGTGTTGGTAAATTAAAAGACATTAGCCAATTCGTCCCCTTCTTAGAATTTAAAAGGGTTGAAGAATATATCAATAAAAACCCAAAAGAGAATAAGTTAAAACCCGTTTTTGATGCACTGGATGGTTCAGTGGAGTATGGTAAGATTCGATTAGTAATGGAGTATTTAAAAAATTAATTTGGTATTGTTTTTGAAATAGAAAAGGGAGGTATATGCCTCCCTTTTCTATTTTTTTTTCAAAAATTAAAACGGTAAATCATCTCCTTCTCCATCAATTGCTGCTGCAGGAGGTATGTCAGCTGCTACAGGGGCAGGAACTGCATCTGCCGCTTCAATTCTCCATGCGTCCAAAGAGTTGAAATATTTTACTTCACCCTGAGGAGAAGTCCATTCTCTTCCTCTGATATTAAAGTTAACGGTTATTTCACTTCCAATTTGAAATCCATCCAATAAAGAGCATCTATCTTGAGTGGCTTGAAATTGAACATGTTGTGGATATTGAGACGATTCATCAGTAAGAACAAATTCTCTTACTGAAAACTTTTCTGAAACTTGTCGAGTTTCTTTAACTTCTTTTAATCTTCCTTTGAGTTGAAACATAACTTTTACATATAAATTGGATGACAAATCTAGTGCAGATGTATTTTAAAATTGATAGAGTATGCTTAAAACTTATCAACTATTTATAGAATTAATCAACATTATATTAAAATTGGAAAAAAAACGTATTTTATTTCTTGGTTGATTGAAAAAATGTATCTTTGTCCACCGAATTTTTAATGGAAGCGGGTGTGGTGAAATTGGTAGACACGCTAGACTTAGGATCTAGTGCTTCACGGCATGGGGGTTCGAGTCCCTCCACCCGCACTTTTTCTGCCATATCCACTCCCAAATAATTTTTTTAAAATGAACATTACACAAGAAAACGTTGATGCATTAAATGCAGTATTAAAAGTTGAAGTTATTGAAAATGATTATGCTGATCAGGTCAATCAATTTTTGAAAAAACAACAAAAGAGCGCTTCAATGCAAGGTTTCCGTCCAGGAAAGGTCCCTTTTGGGCTCATTAAGAAAATGTATGGAGTTAATGCTAAAGTTGAAGAGATTCAAAAGCTAATAAACGAT